>JAAZBY010000648.1 GCA_012513595.1 Chloroflexota bacterium | reverse complement strand
GACGGAAGGCAACGAGAAAGAAGGACTCGTCGCGCTGGCCGACATGGTGGCCCGGGCCCTGGCCCAGGACAGCACCCCGACTCTGCCGGTCACCGAGACGCGCATCGGCACGCTGCGCTCTCCGGTGGCCACGTACGGGTTTATCCTGCTGGCCATGATCGTCCTCATGATGTCGGGATTTGTGGTTGGGTTTCACATCATCGAGGAGAAAGAGTCAGACACGCTGCGCGCCCTGACCGTCACGCCGCTACGCCGGGGTGAGTTCGTGGTCGGGCGCAGCGCGATGGGCCTCCTGATGCCCCTCGTGCTGCTTGGCAGCCTCACGCCGCTCCTGGGCATCACCCACATCGACTATGGCTTCCTCGCCCTGACCATGCTGCTCAGCGCCACGAGCGCCATCCTCGTCGGTTTCCTGCTCGGCGTCGTCAGCAGCAACCAGATGGCGGGCGTGGCCAACGGCAAGCTACTCTTCATCCTGTACGGCATCGCGCCCGCCCTGGCCATGTTCTTGCCCAAGAGCAGCCATCCCTTCCTGTACTGGGCTCCCACCTATTGGTCTTTCCGTGCGCTGGAGGGGATTCTGACCGGCACGGCGGCGAAAGCGGGCCTGCTTGGCTGGCTTGGGATCATGTTGGCCATCACCGGCGTCTTAGTGGTGGCCGTCAGCGGGCGCATCCGGGCGGGGCTCACTCCTTCCTGAGGCGAGCACACCGCACTTTGACCGCGACCGAGGGATCAGGTATCCTTTGGGAACCCTGGCGGCCGACGGCGCGCCCGCCCTGCTGGACCCTTCAGCCAGGGCTCGACGCTACATCATGCCCCGGTGTGACCGTGTGAGGAGCCTGCGTCCATGCCTTCCCTCCGACTCATTCTGGCCGTGGCCTGCGTGGCCATGCTTGTTACGTTGCCGGGCTGCGGTGGCGGGCTCCCGAGCCCCATCGCCGCCACAACTGCCCCCACCCAGGCGGCGCCGTCGCAGGAGCCGGCAGTGTCGCCCTACCCGACCCTTACCAGGGCGGCGACGAGCACCGTCGGCGCAGAGCCCACGCCCGAACCGCCCGGGACGGCTCCGGCACCGGAGCCCTCCAGGGTCAGCCCGTCGCTGGCCAGGATCGACCTGACCGGTGCCCTTGAGGCGCTGCCTTCCTACACACTGAGCGCCACACTGAACCTGGACACCGCCGACACGGGTCGCGTGTCGCTGCGCATCAGTGAGGAGCACACTTCGGCCCCCCCGGCTGACCGGATCACGCTCACCGGGACGTTGGCCGGCCAGCCGGTTGACGTCGCCTTTGTCCGCTCTGGTGCGGAGGCCGTGGTGAGCCGCGGCGGCTCCGGCTGGGCGGCCGCATCGGCCGAGCAGGTGCCCGAGCTGCGCCTGGGCAGCCTGGCCCAGTCCATCCTGGACGGCGCCCTGGCCGGGCTCAGCGGCACCTATGCGGGTACCGAGGAGGTGGCCGGGCGGCCGGCCTACCACTACGCCTTCAACCCCAGCGAGATCGCCGCGGCCGCGGCCGCCAGGTCCGTCACGCTGGATCGCGCCAGCGCCGACGCCTGGGTGAGTGTCGAGAGCGGCGCCGTAATCCGCGTGGCCATCGACCTGCAAGGGCGCGACAGCCTGGCCGCGCCGTACATCCTGAGCGTAGAGGCCACCCTCCTGCCAGCCCACGAAAGCCTCGTCATCGCCATGCCCAGCGAGGCCAGCCTCCTCGTGCCGGGTGGCACGCCAACTCCCGCGCTCCTGGCGGACGTGCAGGCCACGAGCCTGCGGCTGGAGGCCACGTTGACCATCACCTCTGCCCAGGTTGGCACGCTGTCGTTCACCCTGGCGCGCTCGGCCGACCCGTATGCGGCCCGCGCGCGGCTGGCCATGGACGTCAACGGCGGGGCGGAGAGCCTCGAGGTCATCGAGGCCGGCGGCACCACTTACGTAGCTGCCGATGGATCCGACGAGTGGCAACTCAGCGCGGAAAGCCTGGCCCGCATCATCGAGCAGCGCGAACTGACCTGGCTGGCCGACCCGCAGGTGCTTCTGGAGGGCGTGCCCCTGACGCCTGAGGGGCCGGGGAGCGTCGAGGGCCTCGCGGTGGAGCGCTACAGTGCCGACCCGCAAGCGCTGCTGGCCAACATGCCCTTTGCCGACGTCGCTTTCGAGAGCGGCACCACCGAGGTGGCCATCGCGCCGCAGTACGGCGCCGTCGTGCTGCTGGCCTTCTCGGCGTCCGGCACTGACAAGGCCGGCGCCCCGTACGCCATCGCGCTGGACGTGCGCATGCACGATCTTGACGCGCCCCTTGAGATCCTGGCCCCGCCCCAGGAAAGCGTCGTCGCCCCGGGCGACCAGTGGCCGGCGGAGCTGTCGCTTGACGAACTGAGCCGCGTGGAAGACCTGGCCTCCTACCGCGTCTACACGGTCTTCGCCGAGACGGGCGGCGAGAGCGCGCTCTACGCCGAGATCCTCCACGAGGTGGACACCGTTCAGGGCGCTGAGCGCCTCGTTGTGGCGGCCCAGAGAGGCACAGAGACGGCCTTCTCGGACCTGGTACGCGTCGGCAGCCGAACCTGGCTTGACGATGGCGGTACCGGTCAGTGGGCCGAGGGCGACGATGCCGCCGGCGCCGAGCCGGGCGCCGAAAGCGCCCTTGTGGCTAACGTCATCGCCTCGCTGGGCCGCGCGCCGGGGACCTTTGTGGCCCTCGAGGCCGAGGGTGGCGCGGAGGCCGCGCGCTACACGTGGCCGGCCGAGGTGCTGAGCGAGATCCTCGGTATTGGCGCGCTCGAGCCGGGCAGCAATGCGGACGTCTGGGTGTCTTCGCTGGACCTGGTGCCCGTGCGCATCCGCCTGTCGGCCCGTTCGGCCGCGGGGGGCATCCTACTGGACTATGCCGTGTCGGACATCGGCGCGTCATTGGCGATCGCCGCGCCCTCCGCGCAGCTCTGCCCGGCGGCAGCCTCGCTACAGCCTGGCCAGGCGCAGGCCGGCACTCTGGCCGCTGGCGCGCGCGCCTGCGTCAAGCTCATCGCCCTACGCGGCGACCTGCGCACTCTGGTGGTGACCAGCCCCGACCCCCGTCTGGACCTGGTGCTGGGCGTGTACGATGCCACCGGCACGCGCCGGCACTACAACGACGACGGGCCGCGCGGCTACCTCCCGCTGCTCACCTTCCGCCCGGCAGCGAGCGGCGTCTACTATGCTGCCCTGGCCGGGAACGGACCCAGGCAGGCCGGCGACTTTGCCATCGCCCTGCGGTACTTTGATGCGCAGACCACCGCGACGCTCGACAGGGCGCCTCTCCTCGTCCCAGGGGCATCCCTGCGGGCGGCGCTCACCGAGGGCTCTCTCCTCTACCTTCCTCGCTATGAGGAGACGATCTACGGGCACGCCTACGCGCTGGACGGGCAGGCCGGCCAGGCTATCCGGGTGCGCGTCGTGGCCGAGCGGATCGGCTCGCGGTTGGACCCGCAGGTGTTCCTACTCGGGCCGGGTGGTGACACGCTGGCCAACGACGACGACGGGCTGGGAGGGGCGGATGCCCTCCTCGAGTACACCCTGCCGGAGACGGGGCGCTACCACCTGGTGGTGAACCGTGCCAGCGGGGACCCCTTTGGCTCGCCAGACAACTACTACTATGAGATCGGCCTGGATGCGGACTAGCGGCTCCGTTTGGGCAAGGAGGAGGTGATGGCTGCTTCGCTGCGGGTCGGGATCGTCGGCGCAGGAGCGAACACCAGGGCCAGGCATGTCCCCGGGCTGCGGGCCATCGAGGGGGTGGAAATCGTCAGCGTGGCCAATCGCACGCTGGCCTCCTCGCGCCGTGCCGCCCAGGAACTAGGCATCCCCACGGCCTACGCCAACTGGCTCGACCTCGTCGAGGCGGACAATGTCGACGCCATCGTGATCGGCACCTGGCCGTACATGCACGCTCCGGTCACCCTGGCCGCCCTGGCCAACGGCAAGCACGTCCTCTGCGAGGCCCGCATGGCGATGAACGCCGCCGAGGCGCACCAGATGCTGGCCCAGTCTCGCAGCAGGCCGGACCTTGTTGCCCAGGTGGTGCCGGCGCCGTTCACCCTGGGCGTGGACGCCTACGTCGAGCGCCTCCTGGCGGACGGCTACCTCGGCGAGGTCCTGGCGGCAGAGGTGACCGTGACCTCCGGAGACGCGCTCGACGAGGAGGCGCCGCTCACCTGGCGGCAGGATGCCGACCTGTCGGGCCAGAACGTGCTGACGATGGGTATCTGGTACGAGTGCCTCATGCGCTGGGTGGGCCCGGCCGCACGGGTTATGTCAACCGCGCGCGTGGCCGTGCCGTGGCGGAGAGACGCCGACGACCGTCGCCGGGCCGTCACCGTCCCGGACCACATCGACATCCTGGCCGACCTGGCCTGTGGCGCCGCCGCGAACCTGCGCTTCAGCGCCGTGACGGGCCTCCGCCCCCGCAGCGACGTGTGCCTCTTTGTCAGCCGGGGCACCCTGCGGTTCGACGGGCTGACGGGCACCCTATACGGCGGGCGGCTGGCTGACGCGTCGCTGGCCGAGCTGCCCATCCCGCCGGAGCTGCGCGGGGGCTGGCGGGTGGAAGAGGAGTTCGTGAACGCCATCCGCGGGCTGGAGCCAGTGCGCCTGACCCGCTTTGAGGACGGCGTGCGGTACATGGAGTTCACCGAAGCGGCCATGCACTCTGCGCGTACGGGGCAGGCGGTCTCTCTGCCTCTGGCCAGCGCGCCCTTTATGCTCTAGCCGACCACGGGCCGTTCACCACGGGGGCGGTGCCATGCACAACGCGACCTTGCGCCTGCTGCCTGTGCTT
>JAAZBY010000647.1 GCA_012513595.1 Chloroflexota bacterium | reverse complement strand
CGCACCGAGTACCACCCCGCCAGCAGCGCCAGAACGAGCAGCGCCAGCGCCTCCAGCGCCAGGAGGATCACCGCCGCATCGCGCAAGACGGCCAGTTTCTCGTAGGTCATGGCAGCCTCCGGGGCGTCACAGGAGCTCGATGTCACTATCGAGGAGGAGCAGGTCCAGTGGGGCGGCCTCCACGGCCTCGATGACCTTGTCGAGCAGGCCGCGGGCGTAAGTGCCGCTGGACGACACGCAGGCCACCGCCAGCGCCGCGCGCTGCCAGACCTCCTGCCGGTCGACCTCGGCCACCGAGACGTTGAAATCGTTGCGCAGGCGGGCCACTAGCGACTGGACGACGCGGCGCTTGTCCTTGAGCGAACCGCTCCCGGGAATCTGCAGCTCCAGCCGGCACAACCCGACGACGACCCCTGCCATGGCGAACGCCCCCCTCTAGCGGCGACTAACGACTCTCAAAGTGGATGGCGCCGTCCCCCTGGGCCATGGCCGCCTCCATCAGCGCCTCCGAGATAGTGGGGTGCTGATGCATGGTGTGGGCCAGGTCCTCGGCGCGGGCGCCCAGCCGCAGGGCCAGGGCGGCCTCGGCGATCGCCTCGGAGGCGCGCGGGCCGAGGATGTGCACGCCTAGAATGCGCCCGCCGCGGCCGTCTGCCTCGGCCTCGGCCTCACAGATCATGCGCACCTGGCCCTCGGTCTCTCCCAAGGCCAGCGCCCGGCCTGAGGCGGTAAAGGGGAAGCGCGACACGCGCACCCCCCGCCCCTGCCGCTTGGCCTGCTCTTCGGTGAGGCCGACGCCGGCGATTTCCGGAATGGTGTAGACGCAGTTGGGCACCACGGAATAGTCGGCCTCGCGCGGGCGGCCCAGGATGTTGTCGACGGCCACCTCGCCCTCGTAGGAGGCCACGTGGGCCAGCATCACCCCGCCCGTGCAATCCCCCACGGCATAGATGCCGGGGACGGAGGTCTCCATGCGGGCGTTGACCTGTATGGCGCGGCCGTCCAGGGCCACGCCGATCTCCTCCAGCCCCAGCCCCGCGGCGTTGGGGCGCCGGCCGGTGGCCATCAGGACGGTCTCGCCCTCAGCGGCCAGCTCCTGGCCCCGCTCGGTGTAGGCGACGCGCAGGAGGCCGCCGTCCGCCGGGGTGATGCCCGTCACCTCGACGCCGGTGGAGATCTCGACGCCCTGGCGCTTGAGGATGGCGCGGTAACGCCGGGCCAGCTGCAGGTCGACGCCCATGAGGAAATCGAACTTTTCCACCACGCTCACGCGGGCGCCCAGCGCGGCATAGATGGAGGCGAACTCGATGCCGATCACGCCGGCGCCGATGACGACCAGGCTGGCCGGCACGTGGTCCAGCGCCAGGAGGCCGTCGGAGGTGACCACGCCGGGCAGGTCCGCCCCCGGTATGGGCGGCACTGCGGGGGTGGAGCCGCTGGCCACGATGATGGCCCGCGCGCCCAGGCGCTCGGGGGGCGCCTCGCGATGGGCGACCTCGACGGTGCCGGGGGCGAGGATGGTCCCGCGGCCCGTCCGGCAGGCCACGCCGTAGCGGGAGAGGAGCCTCTCCACGCCGCCGACCAGGCCCTCCACCACCTCGCCGCGGCGGGCCAGCAGGCGGGGGACGTCGAGCCGCACCCCGCCGACGGCCTGGGCGGCATAGGCGCCGGAGCCGAGGGCGCGGAAGAGCTCGGCGTCGTGCGCCATGGCCTTGGTGGGGATGCAGCCGCGGTTGAGGCAGGTGCCGCCGACGCGTTGCTCCTCGACGAGGGCGACGCGGGCGCCGCGCTGGGCGGCGCGGATGGCGGCCGCATAGCCGCCGGGACCTCCGCCGAGGATGGCGATGTCGTAGGGGTTCTCCATGGTGCGCTCCTAAGATAGGTGGGCAGGGGCCCCCGCGGGGGGGCAAGAGCCCCGTCTTGTCCTTTCAAAGGGGCCATTGGCCCCCGGGCGTCCGGCCGGCGGGCGTTTGTGCCGGCCCAGTGGTCCGCCGCACATGACGACTCTAGAGCGGCCCGCTATGGGCCGCGCAGGCTGGCCTGCGCTCTGCCAAGCCCCGCGCCGCAAAGGAAGAGGGGCTTGCCCCGACCGCTATGCGCCGAGGGGCGGCATCCCTCGGCGGGCCTCGGGACAGACGCCGTGGCAACCCACCTGGCCGCCGCACTTGTTGAGAACGACGTCGGGAGAGGCAGGACCTCGTGCTGCGGCCCGCCGGGCCGCCGGGCACCTGCCGGCCTCGCTCGGGGCAAGCCCCTCTATCTCTACCTACCCCGGCCCGCCGAAAGCGGCGCCAAGGCGCCGCAGCCCAGAGGGCGCCGCACTTTCCAAAACAGGCCCGCCGCGGCCGCCCGGGCGGGGCTCCCCCCGCATGGGGGAGCCTGGCGTGCGGACGGCGGCGAGCCTTTGGGCCGGCGTAGGGGGCCGCCGCGCAAGAGCGGCGCTGGGGCGCCGCACTCCATATCGGCCCGCCGCGTGCGCCTCGTTTTCATGCCTGCCGGTGTGCGCCCGGCGCACGTGACGACTCCACGTCGGCCCGCCGCGCGCCGCGTTTTCATGCCTGCCGGTGTGCGGCCCGGCGCACGTGACGACTCCATATCGGCCCGCTGCGTGCCGCGTTTTCATGCCTGCCGGTGTGCGGCCCTTAGGCCCCGGCGGGCTCTTCCTCCACGCGGTACGACGTGACGATCTCCGCGTTCAGGCTGGCGGCCACGCTGCAGTACTTGGTCTCCGACAGCTCGATGGCCCGGGCCACCGCCTGGGGCGACACGCCAAACCCCCGCACGACGAACTCCATCTCGATGTGCGTGTAGCGCCGCGGATGCTCCTCGGCGCGCTGGCCGCGCGTCTCGACGTACAGGCCCGTCACCCGCTGGCGCTTCTTCTTCAGGATCGAGATCACGTCCATCCCCGCGCAGCCGCCCAGCGCGCTCAGGAGCGCCTCCACCGGGGAAGTGCCGGCCGCCGGCCCGCCCTCGCTGCTCGGGCTATCGAGCACGAACGCGCCCCGCGACCCCTCGGCGGTCGATACGAACTGCAGCCCGTCGACCCAGGTGACGCGCGTGTTCGTCGTCTTACCTTCTGCCATGGTTCCTCCCAGATCAGCGCTCGCCGTGCCCCCAGGGCACGTACAGGCGGTATTCGGCCTGGTACACCTCGACCCCCTTGAGCGGCCGGCCGTTCCAGCCGCCGATGGCGTACAGGCGCACGCCGTCGTAGGCCGACAGGGCCGAGAGCCCCAACGTGCGCCACTCGCCGACGAGCGGGCTCTCAAATGACGTCCAGAGGTCGTGGGCCGGGTCGTAGCGGGCATTGTCGGCCAGCGTCCCGTCCCAGCCGCCGCCGACGACGTACAGATAGCCGCCCGCCGCAGCCAGCCCGTGGCCGGCCCGCCCGGCAGCGAGGGGCGCGCGGGCCTGCCAAGGGTTCTGGCCCGCGGACGGGTTCTGGCCCGCGGACGGGTTGTGGCCCGCGGACGGGGATTGCGGGTCAAACGCCTCGCAGAGGGCCAGCTCGCGGCTGCCGTCGTAGCCGCCCACCAGATAGATCGCCTCGCCCAGCGTCGCCGCGGCGGCAAAGCCGCGCGGGGCGCTCAGCCGGCCGGCGGCGGTCCAGCGGTCGGCCACGGCGTCATAGTAGTACACAGCATCCACATAGGCGGAGCCGTCGTGCCCGCCAAAGAGATAGAACCCCTGCCCGTAGGCGGCGATGGCGTAGGCAAAGAGGGGCTCCGGCAGCGGCGCCGCGGTCGCCCAGCGGTCGGCCGCCGGATCGTAGACCTGCAGGAGGTCCGTCGGGGCGCCGTCCTCGAGGTACCCCCCAGGGACGTAGATCTTGCCCGCGATGGCCGCCGCCCCGATGTTCACGACCGCCGTCGGCAGGGGGGCGCGCGGCTCCCAGCGGTCGGCGGCCACGTCGTAGCGCGCGACGGAGGCCGTCCAGCCGTCCTCGTCGACGCCGCCGATCACAAAGATGGCGCCGTCCAGGGCGGCCTGGGCAAAGCGCGCGCGGGGGGCGCTCAGCGCGGCGCGCTGCACCCAGCGGCCGGCGGGGCTCTCGGGCTGGCCGGCGGCCACGGCCGTGGGCAGGTCCACAAAGCGGTTGAGGGGCCCCGAACGGGCCGGGCGCGGCCCGCCCCACAGCGCGGCAGCCAGCGCCACGATGATGACGCCGGCCATGGCCAGGATGTGCCAGCGCCGCAGGCGGCGGGCGGCCGGGCGCGGGGCGGCCTCGGCAGCGCCGGCAGACTCCTGGGCGGCGGCGGCCGGCGCGGGGCTGGCGGGCTCGGCCGCCTCCAGGGCGGGCACCTCCTCGCCAGCGGGCACGCCCTCGGGGCCGTCGGGCGTCACGCGGATGAGGCCCATCTGAATGGCCAGGGTGGTGGCCTCCGTGCGCGACT
>JAAZBY010000646.1 GCA_012513595.1 Chloroflexota bacterium | reverse complement strand
ACTGTCGTGACCGGGGGCTCTTTTTGAACTTTGAGACGGGGCAGGAGACGCCCACTACCCTGATGCGCACCATCGAGGACCTCGGGCTCGACAACCTCGGCATCAACCTGGACCCCGCCAATCTGCTGATGTACGGCAAAGGCAATCCGATGGACGCCGTCGACATCTACCAGGGCGCGGTGCGCGGCGTACACGTCAAGGACGGCCGCTACCCGACCGACGGCCGCCACCTCGGCGTCGAGACGCCGGTCGGGGAGGGATTGGTGGATTTCCCCGTGCTGGTGCGCAGATTGCGCTCCTACGGGTATTCTGGGGCCTGGATCATCGAGCGGGAGATCAGCGGACCCCGCCAGACCGAGGACATCCGCCGGGCCAAGGCGTTCCTCGAAGAGATCCTCTGACAGCAGCGAAAGGGAGCAAGCCCGCGTGATGGCCTACCGTTTCTTCGACCTGCGCGCCAGGCGCGCCTCGGACCAGATCGATCTGCTCTTCCCGGGCTGGCAGCCGGGGGACGAGCGGCTCATGGTGCTCAGCCCGCACGACGATGACGCCCTACTCGGCGCTGGCTACGCCCTCTCGGCAGCCCAGGAGCACGGCGCCGAGACCCACGTCTGCATCTTTTGCGACGGCAGCGCCGGCTACTCCTCGCCGGGCGATCGCGACACCATCGTCGCGGTGCGCCGGGAAGAGGCGTCGCGCGCCTATGCAGTGCTCGGCCTGGGCCCCGCACAGGTCCATCGCCTGGAACTGCCCGACTTTTCCGCGAACCACCACGTCGGCTGGAGGCTGCCTTCCGGGGGCTACGGGGCGCTGCAGACGTTGGTGCCTCTGCTGCGGCGCGAGCGCATCACGCGCCTGCTGATACCCAACGGGTACCGCGAACACCTGGATCACGAGGCAACCTACGACTCGGGGCGTTACGACGGCGTGCAGGCCGGCGACCCGGTTCTGGTGGACCTCGGCGCGCCACAGCCGCTGCGCAGCGTGGCCATCTATGCCGTGTGGGGCGACCTGAGCCCGGAGGACGCCCTCGTAGAGGGCGCTGATCCGCAGATCCGCGCCAACCGCGCTATCGTGGCCGACTATGCCGTCGAGGGTCGGATCGCCCAGGGCCTGGCCGCCTGGCGCTCGCAGGCGCAGATCATCGCCCGGCTCCTCGAGGCGCGCCGCGACCGCGACTGCGGCCTGGGGATGATGGAGCTATACGTAGCCTTTGATCCGCGCCCCCGGCTCGACTATGCGCCTTATGCGCGGCTGATCCGCGCGCTGGCCGGCCAGTGAGCCCCGAGGCTGCCCCCCGCCCGGCGGCCGCAGAGGTCGGGGCCGCCGACAGGGCCCTCGCGGCGCGCTGGCGCGCGTCTGGCGGCGGGGCCTGGTCCAGCCAGGAGTGGGAGGAGTACCTGGCCCTCAAGCAGCTGGTGACGGCCTCCCTGCGTCGCTGGATAGGCCGGCGGGGCCGGCCGGGCGTGCTCCTCTATGATGCCGTCGGCCGGGGGCTGGCCGTCGTGGCGCGGTTGGTCTGGAGGCTGCGCCCATCCTGGCGCCGCGCCGGCCGGCCTGCGGCGCGCGCCGAGCAGGGGCCCGACGGCATGCGCCTCGTCTTGGCCGGGCTACCCATTCCCGGCAACGCCGGCACCACCTACGGCAACACGGTGCACCTGTGGCCCGCGCCCGAGGAGCCAGAACGGGCGCGCGTGTTGCTCAACCACGAGTACGTGCACGTCCTGCAGGCCCGGCGCGACGGCGCGGTGTTCATCATCAGGTACTTGGCGGGCGCCTGGGGCGCCCGCCGTCGCGGGAAACACTATTACTGGGGCAACCCTTACGAGGTGCAGGCCTACGACGTCGAGCGCCTCCTGGCGGCCCACCCGTGGCTCCCTGACGTGTGGGAGCTCCCCCCGGCCGACGATGCCCCGCCCGCCGCGCCGCTGGCGCCCTAACGACGGCTCCTAGTCCTTTCTGCTGAGAAGGGCTACCTGGGCCTCGCTGAGCCGCGTATCGGCGGCCGTCAGGCTGTCACGAAGCTGCGCCAGGGTCTTGCAGCCGACAATCGGGACCGAGGAAAAGGCCTGCGACTGGACGTATCCCAGCACCACCTGCGTAACCGTCAGCCCCGCCTCCGCGGCGACCCTGCGGATGCGCTGGAACTGGCGCGCGTTGGCCTCCCGCGGGTAGACCTGCGCACGCCCGGCGGGCGGCGGCAGGAGCCCTGCCGCCATCTTCTGAAAGAGCCCACCGGCCTGCGACGAGAAGGCCAGGGCGGCCATGCCGGTCTCCAGATGGTAGCGCTCCCGTTCGGCGTCCATCCAGAGGGTAGTGACGTCGGCGCGCACCGCAGGGTCGTACACCGCCACGTTCCACAGCACCTGGTCGGCCACAAACCCCACCCAGCCCCGCCTTGCTGCGTACGCCTGGGCCTCGCGGATGCGCGCCGTTGCCCAGTTCGAGCAGCCCACGTAGCGCACCTTGCCGGCCGCCACAAAGCCGTGCAGGGTCTCCATGATCTCGGCCACCGGCCGGGTTGGGTCGTCCCGGTGGAGCCAGTAAAGGTCGATCGCGTCGACTTGCAGGTTGCGCAGGCTCGCCTCCAGGTCGGCGCGCACCTCTGCCGGGGAGAGCCTGAGGATATGCATGGTGGAGAGCTCCGGATGGCCCCCCTTGGTGCCGACGAGCACCTGCCCGTGCAGGCCCCGCTCGGCCAACCAGCGCCCGATCGTCTTTTCGCTCACCGAGCGCTCGGCGGTGAGCCAGTTGGCGTACACGCTGGCCGTGTCGAGCAGGTTACCGCCCGCCTCGTGGTAGGCGTCCAGCAATGCGAAGGAGGTCGCCCGGTCGACGCTGGTGCCCAGGTTGGAGGTACCCAGGCAAAGTGACGCGACGTTCAGGTCGGTGTTGGGGATACTGACGGAGCGCATATGCCCCTCCTGGTGTGCTGCTAACAATAGACTCGCCCGCAACGTGGCGCGCTTGCGGCGCGCGCCGGAACATCCCTATACTGGGATCGTCGGCCGGCGCCCTCAGTAAGGAGGTGTGGCCATGAGAACGATCATCTCGGCGCTGGGGAGCGCTCTCTTGCTGGCGGCGCTCGTTGGCGCCTCGTGCGCGCGCGGCGACGATGCCCCTCTGCCGGCCCTGAGCGCTGCGCCCGGCCAGGCCCCCCTGGTGCTGGAGAGTAGCGCCTTCCAGGACGGGCAAGCCATCCCCAGGCGGCACTCCTGCGACGGCGAAAACCTATCCCCGGCGCTCGCCTGGTCCGGCCTGCCGGAGGGCGTCGTAAGCCTGGCGCTCCTCGTCGACGATCCCGACGCGCCGGGCGGGACGTTCGT
>JAAZBY010000645.1 GCA_012513595.1 Chloroflexota bacterium | reverse complement strand
TCACCGTCGTAAACGCCCGAAACGGCGCCGGTAATGTAGGCTTCCTGGCCGACGTAGCGCATGATGACGAACTCGTCGAAATGCACATTGTTTGCGGCCCAGAAAGTGGGGCTCTTGGTCAGCAGCATCTCTGAGGTCGTAACGCCGCCCATGTTGTAGGCGCCGGTACCTACGATTTCAGTAACTGGCGGCTTGAAGGTGAAGAGGTCCTCACGAATGGCCTGGCGCGCCGCGGTGGTGGCATCGTCCAGGGCGCCGCCGGGACCGAGCTTCTCGATCAGCGGAATGGCCTCGTCAGCCCATTGGCCGTAGATGTGATAGGGAGCGTTGATGAGCGTGTCCAGGGCCATCTGCTTCAGGATAGGGCTGGCCTCTCGCCAGGTGAACACGACGGTGAAATCATCGGGCGCCTCGACCTTGACCAGGTAGCGCCAGACGGTGGCGTTGTTGACAAAGTTCAGGTTGAACGTCGACACCACGTCTTTGCTGGTGAACGGTGTTCCGTCGTTACACACCACGCCCTTGCGCAGGTTGACGGTGAGGGTGATCCCGTCTTCCTCGAACGTTTCGCCCAGCATGGGGTGGAAGGTCATGGTGGGCACGGGCACAAAGTCAAACAGCGGGTCCCACACGAAGCGAGCCCCAGAGGAGATGCCCGGAGGGGCAAAGGGGTTGCCGTGCAGGGCTTCCGGGGGCTCAAAGTTGGCGCTGCTCACAAAGCGGGTCTTGGCGCCGCTGGCCGCGGGGGCGGCCGGTCCGGCTGCGGGGGCTGCGGGTTCGGCGGGGCCGCCAGAGGCGGGCGTCTCGATGGGCACGGGTGCGCAGGCTGCGATCAGAGTCAACGTCAGGATGAACGCCAACACCAGAGATAGCTTCGATCTCATGATCCCAGTCTCTCCTTTGTATGCGCGACGTTGCCACTAAAGGGAGCGCGTGCCGTGTTTGTGTCTTTCCTGGTTCTCCTCCTTCTTCATCAGTGCTTGGAAGCGATCCGTCCGACGGGCCCGACCGCCGGGCGCTCCGGCGCGCCCGGGTGGTCAGCACAGATCACAGAAGTGCGTCCGGCGGGACGCAGCGCAATGAGAAGTCCGGCGGCAAGGGGAAATGGCTTGGCGGACGAACGCCGTCGGACGATGGCGCCGGGTAGGGCGGCAAAGGGGGCGTGAGATCCAGAGGGCAGAGCAGAGGCAGCGCGCGACGGGTTGGCCCGAGACCTCAATACGCAATACTCTACTGAGAGCCATGCACTTTCCCCAACACCATCGCCACCCCGGGCGTGGCCCGGCTCTTGCCCGTATTGTTCCTGGGCAAGCCCTACGTCAACAGGGATCTGCAGCTATCAGTAGGCGCTATGGGTAGATCACATCGTGCCAACAAGGATCGGTCTCTGCCGCCACCGGAGGCAGAATCCATGCGCTTCATCAGGGATGATAAACGGGCTCACATGGCCTGTCAAGGACTCGGATGGGTCTCTCTCTAGCTTTGCGCGTCCCGTGCGACCCAATCCGTCTGCGTCGGCCTAGGCTCAGCGCTGCAGCAGACAGGCCGTCTGTCCTGGGGCGGCGCCTACGGGAGGTGGCCGCCTTGGCCTTCCCTGAGCACTTGGCAGCGGGTATAATGTCGCTGGGGCGCACCGCCATCTCGGCGCGTCCCAGCAGGCAGCCTAGCCCGCATCGGAACGCGGGCTTGGACCGTGCCCAGCCCGGCCGACACGGTGCTCGGGTGCGGGCAGCAAAGGAGTGGTTTGCGCATGAGGGAAGATATCCGTTCGGTGCTGGCCCGCGGGGAGTGCATTCTGTCCGACGGCGCCATCGGCACGCAGCTGCAGGCGCACGGCATCCCGGCCGGCACCATGTCGGAGCTGTGGAACGCCGAGCGCCCTGAGGTGCTGCTGGCCATTCATCGCGCCTATCTCGAGGCGGGCGCCCAGATCGCCACTACGAACACCTTTGGCGGCAACCGCATCCGCCTGGGAGAGGCGGGGCTGGCCGACCGCCTCGTTGAGCTCAACCGCCGCGGGGTGGAACTCGCCCGCCAGGCGGTGGGAGACCGCGCCTGGGTGGGCGGCTCGCTGGGCCCCACGGGGCAACTCCTGGAGCCCTACGGCGACCTGACCGTGGCCGAGGCCGAGGCCGTCTACGCCGAGCAGGCCCGCGTGCTCGCCGAGGCCGGCGTTGACCTGTTCCTGATCGAGACGCAGCACGATATTGAGGAGGCCTGCCTGGCCATCCGTGCTGCCAAGGAGCACGGTGACCTGCCGGTGTACTGCACCTTCGCCTTCAACGCCCGCGGGCGGACGATGATGGGTCTCCGCCCGGAGGACGCCGTGCGCCGCGCCGAGGAGGCCGGGGCCGACGTCGTGGGGGCCAACTGCGGCGACGGCCCGGCGGCGATCTCGGCCGCCCTCGGGGCGATGGCGAGCGTCGCCACGAAGCCCTTGGCGGCCAAGTCCAACGCCGGCATCCCGCAGGTGGCGGGCGCGGAGACCGTCTGGGACGTGACTCCCGCGCTCCTGGCCGACGAGACGCGGGGCTTTCTGGCCCTGGGCGCGCGCATCGTGGGGGGCTGCTGTGGCACCGGGCCTGAGCATGTGCGGGCCATAGCGAGCGCAGTGCAGGAATGGAACCAGCGGGCAGAGCAGTAACATAGAACGGTGGACGACCGCGACCAGACCACAGGAGTGAATGCCGATGGCGAGCAAACTGGCGATTGACGGTGGCGTGCCGGTGCGGGCCGAGCGCCTGCGCGGCGGGTTCCATGGCTCGGCGGTGATGGACCAGCGGGAAAGCGAGGCCGTCCTCAACGTGCTCAAGAAGCGCCGGCTGTTCCGCTTCCTGTCCAACGGGGCGGAAGAGTCCGAGGCGGCCAAGGTGGAGAACTGGTACCGCCAGCGCCTGGGCTGCGAGTACGCCCTGGCCGTCAACGGCGGCACGGCGGCGCTGATCGCTGCCATGTACGGCGTGGACGTGGGCCCCGGCGACGAGGTCATCATCCCGGCACACACCTTTGTGGCCACGGCCGCAGCCGTCATCGCGGCCGGCGGCGTGCCCGTCCTGGCCGAGGTCGACGCTTCCCTCAACCTGGATCCCGACGATTTCGAGGCCAAGATCACGCCGTACACCAAGGCCGTCATTCCGGTGCACATGCGCGGCGTGCCGGCCCGTATGGACGAGATCCTCGCCGTGGCCCGCAAGCACGACCTGATCGTCGTCGAGGACGTTGCCCAGTCCAACGGGGGCACCTACAAGGGCAAGCCGCTCGGGGTGCTCGGGGAGGTGGGCTGCTTTTCCTTCCAGCAATACAAGATCATCACCTCCGGCGAGGGTGGCCTGGTGGTCACCGATAGCGAGCTGTACTACGACCGCGCCCGCATGCACCACGACGCCGCGGCCCGCTTCTGGTAGGGCGACGGCACCCACAAGTACGACTTTGTCCTCTCGGGGGAGAACTACCGCATCTCGGAACTGTCTGCGGCGCTGGTCTGGGCGCAGTGCGGCCGGCTGGAGCCGCTCTTGGACCACTTCCGGAGCATCAAGAGGCGCATCGTTGCCGGGGTGCAGGGCGCGCCGGGGATCACCCTGCAAGACGTGCCCGACGCCGAGGGCGATTGCTCCATCACCTTCACCTTCTATGCGCCCGATGCCGAGTCGGCCAAGCGCTTTTCGGCGGCGCTGAACGCCGAGAACATCGCCTGCGGGACCATGTACGACAACACCATTCCCGATCGGCATATCTACAAGAACTGGCCCTTTATGATGAGCGGCTTGGCGCCCGATCGGCGCGCCCCCTGGAAGAGCTCCTTCTACCAGGGGAAGGTGCGCGGTTACTCACCCGACCAGTGCCCACAGACGCTGGACTACCTGGGCCGGGCCATTCTGTTGCACATCGACCAGTCGTTCACGCCCGCCGACGCCGACCTGGTGGTGGAAGGGATTCGCAAGGTGGCCGCGGCGCTCTTCTAGACGGCGCGACCGCGGACCACAGGAGGGGGCATGGCGGGGCTAGGGCTGTCCTGCCAGCAGTGCCGGGCGATCCCGATGGTCATGCTGGCCTTCTGCTGCGGCGCACTGCCCTTCTCCGTCTGGCTGGGGCGCCTCTTTCTCGGCCGAGATGTGCGCCAATATGCCGACGGGAATCCTGGCGCGGCGAACGTCTTCCGTGCCGGCGGGCGCGTGGTGGGCGTGTTGGCGCTGCTGCTGGACGTGGGTAAAGCTGCCGCGCCCGTAGGCTATGCTTACTTTGACCTGCGCTGCCGGGGATTGCCCATGTTCCTGATCGCCGCGGCTCCCCTTCTGGGGCATGCCTTTTCGCCCTTTTTGGGGTTCCGCGGCGGGAAGGCGATTGCGGCGGCCCTCGGGGCCTGGATAGGGCTCACGCTATGGCGCGTCTCTCTCGCGGCCGTGTTGCTGGTCGTGTGCGGCGCCGCAGTCTTTGAGGCGGCCGGCTGGGCGGTGATGTTCGCCCTGGTGGGCCTGGCAGCAGTAATCGGAGTACTGATCCCGGATCCGCTGCTGCTCGCCATCCTTGGCGCGCAGGTGGTTGTTCTGGCGTGGACACACCGGGCTGAACTCCGCGAGCGCCCGCACCTGCGTCCGTGGTTGGCTCGGCGCCTGCGACGAGCGCAGAACTCGAGGCATGACCCACTATCTTGAGCAGGACCTGGTTGCGCACCTAGCCGCCTTTCAGGCGGTGCTGTTGCTGGTCGTGCTGAGCAACGTGTGC
>JAAZBY010000644.1 GCA_012513595.1 Chloroflexota bacterium | reverse complement strand
TTCCAGGCCGCGGTCGGTGCCCCAGGTGGCTACCTGGACCTCGTTACCGGTGGCCCGGGTCCAGTAGAGCGAGCGCTCCATCGTCTTGAAATCGGCCTTGACGCCGATGGCCTGCCAGTTCTCCGTGGCGATCTGGATCGGGTCCAGGCCGGAGCCGGTGTTCTGCGTCTCGATCAGGATCTCCAGCGGCTTGCCGTCCGGGCGCACCCGCCAGCCATCCGCCCCCTTGGTGAGCCCCAGGCCATCGAGGATCTCTTCGGCCTTGGCCGGGTCGTACTCGGTGTAGAGGGTCTTGATGTCTTCCTGGTAGTAGGCCGACCCCGGCACCACCAGCTCAGAGCGCGCCTCGGCCAGGCCGAGGTAGGTAACCTCGTTGATCGTGGCCCGGTCGATGGCCATCGACATGGCCACGCGAAAGTCCTTGTTCTGGAAGATCTCTTGAAGGACCGGGTCGCTCGAGTAGCTCTGGTTGAAGAAGAAGACCAAGTGCGACCCGGCGCCCGGCTCCCACAGGAAGGTGCGGTAGTCGTGCTCAGCCTCGTTCTCCTTGAAGAGCGAGAACTTGTTGATGTCCAGGCCACGGGTCTGCATGTCGATCTCGCCCTGGATGGCCTTGAGGTTGATGACCTCGTTGTTCTCCACCAGGTCGAGGCGGACCTCGTCGATGTAGGGCAGCTGCTGGCCCTCCGGGTCGATCTTCCAGTAGTAGGGGTTGCGCCCAGCGACGAGCTTGTTCGCGCCTGTGCCCCACTCGGAGACCGGCCAGGGCGTCAGGGTCGGGCGCTCGGGGTTATAGTCATCCACCTTTTCGTTGAACAGGGTATAGTCGGCCATCTCCTTGTTCAGCTTGGGGTGGAACTCGGTCAGGTAGTGCTTGGGCGCAAAGAAGCCGAACCGCTCAAAGTTCAGCGGCCATTGGTTGCCGTGGAAGGCCAGCATGCGCAGGATCAGGCCGTTCGGGGCGTCAAACCTGAGCCGGATGGTATAGTCATCAACCTTCTCGAGCTCCATCGGCTTGTCGTTGACCATGTACTCGGCGTGGGGATTGATGGAGAGCTCCGGGTCGAGCTCGATGTACTCCCACCAGAAGATGATGTCTTCGACGGTAAAGGGGGCCCCGTCGGACCACTTGATCCCCTTGCGGAGGAACAGCGTGATGACCTTGCCATCCTCAGAGAACTCCCAGGCGGAGGCGATGCCGGGCTGGATCGCATCACGCGGGTCGCGCGGCCAGCGCAGGATCGGCTCATAGTTCACGCGGCCGTAGGCGTGATAGTCCGACACGCCGCGGAAGGCGCGGCGCCAGGTGCCACCGTACTGGCCGATCTCCTCGATCGGCGTGCAGATGAGTGGATCCTCGGGCAGTCGCTCCTCAAGCGGCGGAAGCTTGCCGGCCTTGACGAGTTCCTGGAGCATGGGGGCCTCTTTGAGGCCCTTGGGGGAGGGGGCCGCGTCCACGGGGGCCGCGGTGGGCTCCGCAGCGACCGGACCGGAGGGCTCGGGTGGCGGCACGCACGCTGCGGCGAGGGATCCCGCAGCCAGCAGGGCCGATACACGGAGGAAATCACGGCGCGATACAGTGCTTGCGGACATCGGAGACTCCTCTCATGATTACCTGGGTGACGGCGTCGTCGGCCGAAGAGTATCCCATGCAGTAAGACACACTAACAGTATGCGCCTGTATCCAATCAGTAGCGTCAGAGCAAGCCTAACGTCCTGAAGACCAGCCTAGCTTTCAGGTGCCTCCTTTCCCAGATGCGGACGGAATAGCGCATTCCTAACGCCAGTATATGGTTCGCTGAAGTGCGAGTCAAGTCGCCCTGCCTGCGCAGCGGCGATCCCTGGCAGCAAGAGAGGCGCCCGACCATTCAGCGCTGCAGCACACCAGCCCCCACGCTCGTCTGGCAAGGGTGGGCACGAAACGGCCCGGTCTGCCGGGCCTGCGGGACGCTTGGCCGGAGGCGCTGGCCAGCGAGCCGGCGCCGCGCTACCATGTTTGCAGGAGAGAGCGTTCTGCCGGGGAGGAGAGACATGCGAACCATTCACCTGCGTGCGACGGAGCTGACCTCCGCCGCCGATATCCAGCGGGCCATCGATGCCCTGCCGGCCGACGGGGGGCGCGTCGTGCTGCCGGAGATGGACCTGACGCTGGACCGCGGCATCCAGCTGCGTTCGGGGGTGGAGCTCGTGGGGCAGGGCCGGCGCACCGTGCTGCGGCAGGCGCGGGCCAGGGTGTACCCGCTTTCCGGGTACCACAACTATGGCATGCGCGACGTTCCCCTGCAGTTCACCGATGGCCTGGCCCCCGGCATGACGGTCACCATGCGCGACCGCACCCACGGTGGCTTCTTTGAGACGTTTGCGCGCCTGACCTGGGTCGAGGAGGGTTGGGTGGGCCTTGATCGCGGCCTCCACTCGGACTATCGCCAGGACGAGGAACCGTTCCTGGCCACTAGCTTCCCCCTGATCTATGGGGAGCAGGTGCATGACGTCGCTGTCCGCTCACTCACGCTGGACGGCCAGCGCG
>JAAZBY010000643.1 GCA_012513595.1 Chloroflexota bacterium | reverse complement strand
TTCAGCCCTGAGGAGCTGCGCGACGCGACGCTGGCGCCGCCGCTGCCCTTTAGCAAGGGGGCGCCGCTGCTCAGGATCCCGGCGCGCGCCCCGACGAACAAGGACATTGCCCCCGCCCTACTCGACACGCTGCTCTTCGACCTGGAGAGCGATCCTGCCCAGGAGCACCCCCTGGAGGACGCGGACGGGGCCGTCGAGGCACGCATGGTGGAGCACCTCGTGCGGCTGATGCGCGAGAACGACGCCCCGCCTGAGCAGTACGCGCGCCTGGGGCTGGCGAAGGACTGAGCCGGGCCGGGTGCTAGCGCAGGCGGTAGATGCGCACGCTCTCGTGGTCGTAGAGGAGCTCAAAGGCCGCCGAGTCCTCCAGGTAGGCGTACCAGGAGGGCGTCTTGCGCAGGCCCCGGTAGGCGTAGCCGATCCCCTCTTCGCGCAGGATCCCGGCGAACTCGGGCGGTGACGCGGCGGCGGTCATCCGCCGTGCCAGGGCGTTGGCGGTAGCGATCTGCTCCGGGGTGGCCTCGTTGATGTAGATCATCGGCGGTACGCTGACCTGGCGGCCCGTGGCGTACGGGATCCATTGGCCGCCGTCAACCCCCTCGAGGCCCTCCGCCAGCCAAAAGTTGGAGGCCACGGCGAAGCGTGCCCCGGGCGGCGTCTGCTCGGCGATCCACTGGAACGCGGCCAGGTCGCTGTTGGTCACAAACTGGCGACCGGGCTCGAAGCCCCAGGCCAGTTTGTCTCCGACCCCCAGATAGACGGCGACGGCCAGCCCCAGCGCCACGGCCCCCTCCACCCACCAGCGCCGGCCGGTGCGCCGAGTGAGAAGATCGGCCGCATCGGAAATCGCCAGCCCCAGGACCAGCGCCGCCGGCAGGTAGAGCGCCACGATGACCGCGCCGTTCTCGATGAACCCCGACGGAATGCCCGACGCCTCCGGGTTGGCCAGGAAGATGAGCAACCCCAGCCACAGGAGGATCAGCGCCCCGAGCGGCCTCCGCCGCGCCCGGGCCAGCACCCACACGGCGCCAGCCAATGAGGCCATCAGGAAACGCCGGGGCAGGCCCATGGCCAGGACAAAGTCGAGGGTGAAATAGTCGGTCTGGCCGACGTCGCCGCGCGCGGCCACCTCTTGGGCGGCCTCGGAGGACTTGCCCAGGAGAGACGGCAGCCAGGGCAGCACCAGCGCCAGGGCCAGTGCGCCCAGCAAAGCCAGCCTCGCAGCGGTCCGGAGGATCCGTCCCGGCGCGCGACGGGCGCGCACCGCCGCCACGGTAGCCGTCACCAGGGCGCCGGCCAGGAAAAAGATGGCCACGCGATAGTGCGTCAGCCCCACGGCGGCCGCCACGAGCGCCCCCAGCAGGGCGCTGCGCCAGCCACCCTTCTCCCGGCGGGCCGCCTCCCACAGTAACACGATCCCCGCCGGCAGGATGAGCTGCCCGGCCAGCTGCGGGTAGCGCCCCCAGTTCACATAGTAAGCCGGCAGCCAGCAGACCAACCCGGCGATCGCCGCGGCCAGGAGCGCCGCGCGCCGGTCGCGGGCTATGCGGTCGACGAAAAGAAAGAGCGAGGGCACGGTGAGAGCGTTCAGCACCTGCCCGCCCCACAGCACTGCCCGATGCGCGGGCAGCCCCGTCAGCCAGCCGAGAAAGGCGCAGAAGGTGTGAAAGCCAAAGTGGTAGTGAAAACCCTCCATCGGCGCGTAGGGGAGATAGTTCTGTGGGACCCGGCCGCCCTCCATTATCTTCTGCGTGATCAGCGTGTGGTGGTAAGAGTCAATCCAGGAGGGGTACGGCACCCCGCGGATCACCATCAGCCGCACCGCCAACGCCAGGGCAAAGACTCCGCCCAACGCGCCCGCCCACAGGAGGGACCCGCGGGAGGGCAGCGCTAGCGGCGTCCGCGCCAGCCTCCAGAGGAGCACGAGCGAAGAGGCCCCCAGGAGCACCAGGACGGCCGTACCGCCCCAGGCGCCGCCGAGCAGGCCCGTCCACAGGAGCAGCACCGGAAACAGCGCCAGGCTGACCAGCGGCGCCAGGCAGAGCGCCTGCAACGGATCGCCCTCAGCAAACGGCCGCAGGAGCAGGACCAGCGCCAGGCCGGGCAGCAGGAGGAGCATCGTCGCGCGGGCCAGCAGCAGCGCCGTCCGCAACACGTCCGAGGCGGGCAGGTTGGCCGGCCACAGGAGCAGGAACCACCCCGTCAGCAGGGCAAAGACCAGCGCGGGCCGCACGCTGCGCCTAGCCAACGTCGCCATTCCCGCGTGCCTCCAGGAGCTGCGCGTAGATTCGCTCGATCTCGCCGATGTGCTCATCCATCGTCACGACCTTGGGGATGCCGGCCCGCAGGGACGGGAGCAGCGCGGGCTCGTCGAGGGTCCTGCGCAGCACGCGGGCCAGATCGTCCGCGTCCCCGGCGCGGAACAGCAGCCCGCTGACGCCGTCCGGCACCTTTTCCGTCATGGCGCCCAGCCGGGAGGCGATGACCGGCACCTGGCAGTGGTAGGCCTCGCGGATCGTCACCGGCGAGTTCTCGAACCAGACCGAAGGGATCACCTGATAGTCGGCCCAGGCCAGGGCCTCGCCGATGCGGTTCGAGTCGAGCTCGCCCTCAAAGCGGATGCCCACGCAGCCCGCGGCAGCGCGACGCAGGTTGCGGGCGTAATCGGGGAAGGCCTGGTCGCCGCCCCAGATGCGCAGCTCGGCGCCGGGCTCCGCCAGCCGGCGGAAGGCCTCTATGAGCACGTGTACGCCCTTCTGCCAGGCCAGTGAGCCGATGTAGGCGTACCGCTTGCGGAAGCCCTGGCGCTCGCTGAGGCAGCCGGCCAGGCGGGCAACGTCCAGCCCATACTCGACGACGCGGAACCTGTCCGCGGGGTAGCCGTGGGCCACGTACTTGTCGCGCAGGAACGCCGAGGGAGCCAGGAAGAGGTCGACGTGGGCCATCTCGTGTCGCAGAATGCGCTGCCTCCGGGCGAAGAGCGGAGCCATGGCCGGGGCGGCCAGCGTCAGGGCCGGCTGACCCAGCCGGTACGCGGCGCAGCGCCCGCAGGCCAGCCACAAGGGTGCCCCGTAGCAGATGCCCCCGCCCGGGCGCACGAGCTGGGCGTTCGGGCACACCCCCCAGAAGTCGTTCAGCGTGTAGACGATCGGCACACCCGCCCTGTGCACGGCCGACAGCACGTCGACCGAGAGGTCCTTGAGGTGTTGCACGTGCACCACGTCGGGGCGGAAGCGCTCCAGCGTCCCGCGCAGGTCCGCGGCCATGGCCGGGTTGCGGTAAGAGCGCTCGAACAGCCCGATCGGTGAGCGGGGCGCGCTGCCGCGGCTGTAGGCGGCCACGCGGCGCACGCGGACGCCCTCAAAACTATCCTCGACGAAGGGCGCCCCTCCGCCGTCCAGGGCCGGCTCGTGGGTATAGACGAGGCAGTCGTGCCGGGCGCTCATGGCCTTGGCCAGCGAGTGCGTATAGATCTCGGTGCCCGCCTTGTGCCGCGGCAGGTACTGGTGAACGAGGTACAGGATGCGCATCAGGTCTTCTTTCTCCAGGGCAACCGCTGCCGCCAGCCCTGCAGGGCGGCCAGCGCCCGCATGAGGCGCCCGTTCTGGTAGCCAGCCACGAGGGCCTCGAGCGCCTCGATGCGTTGGCGGGCCTCTTCCGCATCGCGCCGCAGCGTGGCGACCTCGTAGGGGTCCCCGCTCGTATAGCCGGCCTGCCGGTCGGGCGCCAGGTGCGGCCGCTGGCAAAAGGCGATCAGCGGGCGCGCCACCACCTCCCACGACATGCCCGCCGCCACCCGGCGGAAGGCCTCCGCACGGCTGCCGCGGGCGTCGGGCTCGGCCAGGAGGCCCAGGATGGCCGTGGCTAGGCCCTGCACGTCCCCCGGGGCCACCACGCGCCCCAGGCCGTGGGCGCGGACCAGGTCGGCAAAGAGGTCTCCATCGCTCACGACCATCGGCAGCCCGGCCCAGAGGTAGTCCAGCATGCGCGTCCGGTAGGAAAAGCGCGCCTCCAGCCCCGCCGGGTGCATGGAGACGCCCAGGTCCGCCTCGAGCAGGTAGTTGGGGCGGTCCTCGTAGGCCGTCCACTCGCGGAAGAAGACGTGCCGATCGGTGAGGCCCAGGCTGTCCGCAAGGGCCGCCGCCCGGGCGCGCATCTCCATATCGGGGACGCGCTCGACGTAGGGATGGCGCGCGCCGGGGAAGCACAGGCGCACGTCGTCGCGTTGCGCGGCCACCAGCGCCACCGCCTCGATGAGGGTCAGGGGGTCAAACCAGTTCCAGATCCCGCCACCCCACAGCAGCACCTTGTCCTCAGGCCGGATGCCGGGCTCAGCGCCCTTGAGCACCGCGCGGGTGTGCACGGGCGGCTCGGCGGGCAGGCCGTAAGGCACCACGTCGACCAGGGCGCGCAGCGATGGGTCCGCGTCATAGTTAAGCGGGTTCAGCCTGCCCAGGGCGGCGAGCAGGCCCAGGTAGAGGTCGCGCTGGCGTTCGCTGGCGCACAGAACCAGGTCGGCCCGCGCCAGGAAGCGGTTGACGGCGCGGGTATCCACGGCATGGCCGGCCAGCCGCTCGGCCTGGTCGCGGTGCTGGTTGGCGGCCAGCGCCTCCGTCGGCGTGGGGACGTAGGCGTCCACCACCCAGGGCACGGACAGGTCGGTCAGTTGCGGGTAGTCGTGCAGGAGGTTGCCGTTGGAAACGACCACCTCGGCCCAGGCGAGGGCCTCGTCGATCTCCGCCGGCGCGTCGAGCGTCACGCTCAGCAGGCGAAAGCCTGGCGTCGCCACGGCCCCCGAGGTGGGAGCGGCCAGGAGGACGTCGCAGCTGGGGGCCAGCACGCGGGCCAGGTTCCAGGCACGGATGCCGGAGCCGGCCATCCGCGGGCCGACCACGTCCGGCGAGATGAGCAGGACGCGCGTCCTGCGGGGGGTGGGGGATAGGGCTTCAGTCACGTTGGCCTCCCGTCCGGGTCAGCCTCGCATAGACGCCCTCCAGCGCCTCGACGTGCTCCGCGAGGCTGGGGACGGGGCGGATGGTGTCGGCCATGCGGCGCACCTCATCGGGGTATTCGCGCAAGCGCTGCAGAAGGTCCGCCAGCGCGGCGACGTCGCCGCGGGGGAGCAGCCAGCCGCCGCCCAGCTCCTCGACCAGTTCGCGCATACCGCCCTCGGCGGTGGCGATGACCGGCGTCCCACTGGCCAGGGCCTCATAGATCACCAGGGGCGTGTTCTCATAGCACAGGGACGGCATCAGCAGCACGTCGATCTCGGCCAACACCTGCGCCACCCGCTCGTTGGGGAAGGCGCCGCGGTGCGACGCGCCAGGGGTGGCGGCGATGCGCGCCATCAGGTTCCGGGCGTAGGAGCCCGGCTCCTCGCCATCGGCCGGGGCGCCATAGTAGGCCAGCGTCAGGTCCGCGCCTGCCGGCAGACGCCGGAAGGCCTCCACGGGCACGTGCGCGCCCTTGAACCAGGCCAGGGGCCCGATGTACCCCAGCCGCAGGGGGCCCCCGCCACACACCGGCGTCGGGCGGCGCAGCCGCTCGGGGCTCTCCACCCCGTGGGGGAGCGCCCGCACGGACCCGGCCGGGTAGCCGTTGCGCTCCAGCATCGTCACCAGAAAGCGGCCGGGGCTGAGCAGGGCGCCCGCCGACAGAAGCGCCTGCCGCACCTGCGCGGGCCGCTCGCCAAGGGCCCGCAGCCAGGAGAAGTAGGGCAGGCGCCCCAGGCCCGGCAGCGAAGCCGCGCCCCCCATCGCCCGCCACAGCCAGGGGGGCAGGGCCCGGGCCAGTCCAGCGAAGGCGCCGCCGCGCGGGCCCATGCTCGTCAGGCAGCGGACGCAGTCGCCGAGGTCGGCGGGGCCGGTACACAGCTCCCCATCGTGGCGCAGCAGGGTGCCCACCGGGCAGATTGCCCACATGTCCGTGAGGGTAACCGCAGTGGGGATGCCGAGGGCCTGGGCAGTCGACACGGTGGCCGTGGAGAGAAGGCCCAGGTAGATCACG
>JAAZBY010000642.1 GCA_012513595.1 Chloroflexota bacterium | reverse complement strand
TTTTCCCTCCTGGCGCGATACCCCTCCCTTTGCCCGCGCGCGGGCCATGTTCCGCCTCAAGGAGGTCATGGAGGACCGCTTTGAGGAGCTGGCGCGTACGATCACGCGCGAGCACGGCAAGATTATCGACGAGGCGCGCGGCGAGGTGCGCCGGGCGATCGAGAACGTCGAGACGGCCGCCGGGGTGCCCTCCTTGATGATGGGCTACAACCTGGAGGATATCTCTGCCGGCATCGACGAGGACTGCTACTACCAGCCGCTGGGCGTCTTTGCCTGCGTGGCCCCCTTCAACTTTCCCGCCATGGTGCCGATGTGGTTCCTGCCCTACGCGGTGACGTGCGGCAACAGCTACATCGTCAAGCCGTCCGAGCGCTGCCCGCTGACGCAGGCGCTGCTCTTTGAGATGCTGGAGGAGGCCGACCTGCCCGACGGCGTCGTGAACCTGGTGCACGGCGGCAAAGAGGTGGTGGAGGCGCTGTTAGCCCACCCCGGGGTCCAGGGGATCTCGTTCGTCGGCTCCACGCCGGTAGCGCGGCGCCTGTACGCCCTCGGCGCCGCCCAAGGGAAGCGCATGCAGTGCCAGGCCGGGGCCAAGAACGCCCTGGTGATCATGCCCGACGCAGCCATCGACAAGACCGTGCCCAATATCATCAGCTCGGCGTTCGGGACGGCCGGCCAGCGCTGCCTGGCGGGCTCCCTGCTCCTGACGGTCGGGGACGCCTATGACCGGGTGGTGGGGCCGCTCTTGCAGGCCGCCCGCGACATGAAGGTGGGCGACGGGCTTGACGAGTCGGTACAGATGGGGCCGGTGATCTCGCCGCAGGCGGTGGAGAGGGTGCACCGCTACGTCGAGGGGGCGCTGGAAGAGGGGGCCACGCTCCTCCTGGATGGCCGCGGCATCCAGGTAGCAGGGTACCCGCAGGGCTACTTCCTGGGGCCGACGATCCTGGACGAGGTGCTCCCGCACATGGCGGTAGCCCGGGAGGAGGTGTTCGGCCCGCTCCTGGCCGTCATTCGGGTGGGCACCCTGGACGAGGCCCTGGCCGTGATCGACGGGTCGCCGTACGGCAACGCCGCGGCGATATTCACGTCCAGCGGCGGGGCGGCGCGCGAGTTCCGGCATCGCGTGCGGGCCGGGAACGTCGGCGTGAACATCGGCGTGCCGGCGCCGATCGCCGCCTTTCCCTTCAGCGGCATGAAGCAGTCGTTCTTTGGCGACCTGCACGGCCAGGGAAGGGACGCCATCCACTTTTTCACCGACCGCAAGGTCATCGTCAGCCGCTGGTTCTAGAGGAAGGGACCCGCCGTGGAACTGAGGACGTTTGGGGCCATCCTGACCTTTGCCGCCGAGTGGGAGGGCGAGGCTGCCGGATGGTACGGCCTCCACACCGAGGGCGCACAGGCCGAGCGCCTGGCTGAGCTGGCCGCGGCCGCCCGCCGCCGGGAGGCCCGGTTGCGCCGCACCCGGCAGGAGGGCGTCTCTGAGATGATCCTGGTGCCGATCAGCGGGCTGGACACGGACCGCTACCAGGTGCCGCTCTCCCCGCCGCAGGAGGGCGAACCGCCTCTGGAGGGGGCGCGCAGACTGGAGGAGGCCCGTCGCCGCTTCTATGGGGACGCTGCTGCCGCCATGCCGATCGGTGAGGTCGCGGCCCTGTTTGCGCGCCTCGCGCGGGAGAACGCGCGCCACCTGGAGGCGCTCGGCGAACCGTAGGGGCCTGCAGTCACCGGGGCAGAAAAAAGGCGCGGCCAGCGGCCGCGCCTCTTCTGTCAGTAGCGAGCGCTCAGTCAAGCAGCTCGGCCGGGCAGGGGATGCCCAGCTTGCCGGCGACTTCGCGGAGGTTGTGAGCCGTGCCGGCGGGCAGGGGGATGCCGTCCGGCTCCCGCTCGGCGCGCACGCGCGCCTCCACGTCACCGGGGGCGAGGACCTCACGGAAGCCCTCGGCGGGGGGCAAGGCCCTGATCCCGTCGATGATGCGGTCGACGTGGGCCTTGTACTCGGCCACGTCGGTAAAGCTGGCAATGTCGACGGCCGCCACGACGCTGTTCTGCGTGCCGACGCGCACCGCGGGGCCACCTACGAGGGTCGCCTCGAGCAGGGGGTTGCCGACCAGCAGGCTGGAGAGGCACTCGAACATCATGGCCAGGCCGGAGCCCTTGTACCCGCCCGACGGCATCAGGATCTTGGCCAGGGTGGCGTCGGTGGTGGGGCGCCCCTCGGTATCGAGGGCCCAGCCGAGCGGGATCGGCACGCCTTTGTCGACAGCCAAAGAGACCTTGCCGCCGGCGGCGATGCTGGTGGCCATGTCGAGCACCAGCGGCTCGTGCGTGGCGGCGGGCACGGCGATGGCGATGGGGCTGTTGTGCACGCCTGCGGCCCGCGCCCCGTAGGGCGCCATGTTGGGCGGGTTGCAGACGAAGGTGAGGCCGGCGAGACCCTCCTGCGCGGCCATCAGGGCATAGTAGCCCATGGCGCCCTGGTGGGTCGTGTTGCGGATGGCGGCCCAGCCGATGCCGACGTTCTTGGCCTTGGCGATCGCCTCGCGCATGGCCATCTTGGTGACCACCGGCCCGAAGGGGTGATCCGCCTCGATCAGCAGGGTGGCCGGCGTCTGGCGCTCGATGCGGATGTTCGGACGCGGGTTCATCCCCCCGGCCTCGATACTGTGCAGGTACTGCGGGATGCGCAGCACGCCGTGCGAGTCAACCCCGCGGAGGTTGGCCCAGACGAGCACCTCCGCCTCGGTGGCGGCGTCGTCGTGGGGCAGCCCGGCGCGAGCGAACACCTCGGTGGCGAACTCCTGCAGGTCAGACGCGCTGATACGGTACTCGCGGCTCATGGTATCTCCTGGGTTACGGTTACCAGTGGCGGCCCGCGTCACTCAGCCAGGCGCGGAAGCGGGTTCTGACGGTGGCACTCCTCGATGACGGCGATCTGCTGGCGCACCTCGGCCGGGGTGACGACCAGGGCCGCCCCCTTGGTGAGGACGTCATACAGGTTGGAGTAGATGCGGCCCGACATCGAGTGGAAAAGGTCCTCCTGCTCCTGGGGCACGTCCCAGGAAGCCTGCTGCCAGGGGAGTTCCTCGGAGCAGTAGGAGGGCCCGGGCAGTGGCTCGCGGATGAGCACCTGGGCGGGGGCCATGGCCGGGTCAAAGTAGCGCCAGTCGAGGTGGCTGGTGGTGCCGGCCAGGCCACCGCGGGAGCCCTGCAACTGATAGGTGTAGCGGGGGTACGCGTCGCAGGAAGAGATCTCCAGGTCAACGAGGGGGCGGTCCGGCGCGGTCATGATCAGCTTGACGTAATCCTCCGCATCGCCGTAGGAGTTCACCCGGTCCATCTTGCACCACACCGAGGGCATGCCGTCGTAGGCCAACAGCTGCAGGGCCTGGTCGACGGGATGGGGGCCGGTGTTCAGCAGGCTGCCGGCGGCATACTCCTGGAGGGTCTGCCAGTCCCAGCGGCGAGCATAGCCGTTGAAGCGGATCTTGATCGCCACGATGCGCCCCAGCACGCCGGAGGCGATCACCTCGCGGATCTTGACAAAGTAGGGGGCAAAGCGCGATTGCTGAAAGATGGCCAGCAGGCGCCCCTGCCGCTCGGAGGCGGCGATCAGCGCGTCCACCTCGGCCGCGTAGCGGGCCAGCGGCTTTTCACAGAGGACGTTGTGCCCCGATTCGATGCCCCGCAGCGTGATGGGCGCGTGGAGGTGGCTGGGCAGGGCGTTGACGACGAGGTCCAGGTCCTTACGGGCCAGCAGATCGTCGACATTGGCGTAGGTTGCACAGCCGTACTCGCGCTCGGCACGCTCGCGGCGGTCGGCCAGGAGGTCGGCCACGGCCACGATGGCAAAGCGGGGGTCGTCCTTCAGGTACTCGGCGTGAATGTTCCTTCCGCTGCGCCCCTGGCCCAGGATGCCGACGCGCAGGACTCTGCTGGTCATGTGAGTGCCCTCCCCATAGTTCGGCGATACGTTGCGACGCCGGTCTGCCGGCGCAACGGCGGTCTGCCGGCGCAACGGCGGTCTGCCGGCGGCATGATGGCTCGAACCCGGGCGGCCGTCAAGCGGCGCACCGACCGCGCAGAAACAGCCCACGCCCGACGCAGCAGTCGGGCGTGGGCCTTGGGCGCGGAGCGTATGGCGGGCCTACGGAGACGGGATCAGCACGGACCTCCGCAGCGTGTTGTCGGCCTCATCCGTCTCGGCGACGGTGTGGAGCGGGTCGACGAGGACGGTGATCTCCTGGGAGCCCGTCGGGGGGTTGGGCCAGCGCAGGCGGACGAGGCGCGGCACCGCCCCGCCGGCCAGGCGGGGGATGACCTGGTCGGTGCCGATCTGCGTATCCCCGCGCATGAACCGCACCGAGACCGCGCTGGCGGTGATGCTGCCGTTGTTGACGATCGCCGCGGTGAGGTAGACCTCACGGGTACTGCCGGACCCGACGGCCTCCGCGTTGAGCGAGACGGGCCGCAGGTTCACGGTCCGCTCGAGCGGACGGGTATAGCGAGCA
>JAAZBY010000641.1 GCA_012513595.1 Chloroflexota bacterium | reverse complement strand
TTCATCGACTTGCGCGTGTTCATCGACATCTTTTGGATGCGCCGGAACGCCTCTGACTCGCTCAGCCCCTGGGTGTCCATCAGGATCCCCTTGGCCCGGTCCACCAGCTTGCGCGTCTCCAGCTGTTCCTGCAGATCGTCGACCTCGCGCTCCAGCTCGCGGAACTCGGCAAACCGCGAGAGGGCCACCTCGATGGCCGGGGCCAGGTCGGCCTCCTGGATCGGCTTGACCAGGTACCCCACCACGCCCGACTCTTTGGCCCGGTCGATCAGCTCGCGCTGGCTAAAGGCCGTCAGCAGCACCACCGGCGCAATGCGCTCCTCGGTGAGGATGCGGGCCGCCTCGATGCCGTCCATATCCGGCATCTTGACGTCCATCAACACCAGGTCCGGCCGCAGTTCGCGGGCCAGGTTGACGGCGCTCTTGCCATCACCCGCCTCGCCGACCACCAGGTAGCCCAGGTTGGTCAGCAGCTCCCGCAGGTCCATGCACACGATCGACTCGTCGTCAGCAATGACTACTCTGATGCGCTCCAAGGCTAGTCTCCTCCCACCAGTGACTTGTCAAACTGCACGACGGCGCGGGTGCCATCGCCCGACTGCAGCGCGAAGCGACCGCGAAGGTCCCGTTCCACCATGCTCTGCACGATACGCAGCCCCAGATGCGCGTCCGTCTCCAGATCGAATCCCTCGGGAAGGCCCGTCCCGTTGTCGGTCACGTGGATGGAGACGCGCTCACCGTCATCGACGAGCTCCACCACCACCCGCCCATCGGAACCGAGGCCCAGGCCATGCTCCATGGCGTTCTGCACCAGCTCGTTGATCACCAGGGCGCACTGCGTGGCCCGCTCCGCCGGCAACCAGATGGCCGGGCCGCGCACCTCCAGGCGCACGGGGCGGCTGGGGTCCACCAGGTCTCGCTGCACCTGGGTGATGATGCGATTGGCCACCTCCTGCAGGTTGATGGTGCCCTGGGCATTCTGCGACAAAAAGTCGTGCACCACCGCCACCGACAGGACGCGGTTGACGTTCTCCTCCAACACCTCGCGCACCTCCTCAGACGAGGAGCGCCGCGCCTGCATGCGCATGAGCGAGGCGATCACCTGCAGGTTGTTCTTGACCCGGTGATGCACCTCACGGATCATGGCCGTTTTGGACTCCAGCTCCCGCTGGGTCTCCAGCGCCTCGGTGGCGTCGTGCAGCAAAATCATGACGCCGTGGGGGCGCGGTTCCACGGCGCGCGCCCGCCAGGGCCACAGGCGGTAAAAGGCCGGCCCGGGCGGCTCGGTGGTGTTGACGGGCAGCGCCTTGCGCACCCAGGTGAGGCCGAACTCCTCATCCTGCCGCTCGACGCAGGCCCGCCCGCCGGCCGCCTGCTGGAACAGGGCGTGGTCGGCCGGGTCCAGCTGATCGACCGGGACGCCCACCAGGCTATCGCGGAAGCCGAGCCGCCGGTACATGCTGAGGGCGATGCCGCTCATGTACTCGACGCGCTCGTCGGCGCCGACGTAGATAAGGCCGTCGTGCTCGCCAAAGGGCGAGAGGGCCTCGGCGTTCTCCAGCTCGCCGCGCAGGGCCATGCGGATGAACTCGCGCAGGGCGTTCTGGTATGAGACGCTGCGGCGACGGTGCCGCTCATAGGCCAGCCAGTACGAGTCCACCGCCAGCACGGCGATGATCCGCCGGCGGCAGCCGAACACCGGGTAGACCAGGCGGGCCACGGTGGCGCCGCGGACCTCGATGGTGTGCAGCCGCTCAAAGGCGCCGCGGCCGCGCAGGCCGTCGACGATCTCCCGGTGGCCGTGGGCGCCGACGTAGACCCCCACGCGCGAATCGGCGTACAGGGGGTTGACCGAATGGGGCTTGCCCTCGGCCACCGTCAGGGCGCGGCCGTCCTCGGCCGTGGCGTACAGCAAGAGATCGGCGCGGCAGACGTCGGCCAGGATGGGCAGGCTCCTGGTGATCTGGCCCAACAAGCGATGGTCGTCATCGCAGAGGACCACTTTGTCAGAAATCGCATTGGCGCTCATGGTAACGATTATAGCACAGGCGGCAACGAAGCGGAAAACTGTTCGCGATGGACGCAGCGGGCGGTGTGGGGTAGCAGAGGTTCCACCACAGAGGCGCCGACCGCGCGAGGCGGGCGCACACCGGCAGGCATGAAAACGGGACGCACGGCGGGCGGGCGTGGAGTCGTCCCGTGCGCCGGGCCGCACACCGGCAGGCATGAAAACGAGGCGCGCGGCGGGCCGATATGGAGTCGTCACGTGCGCCGGGCCGCACACCGGCAGGCATGAAAACGGGGTGCGCGGCGGGCCAATATGGAGTGCGGCGCCCCAGCGCCGCTCTTGCGCGGCAACAGCCGCGAAGGCACCAAGGCTTGCCGCCGGCCGGCCGAACGGCCGCGGCAGGCCTCCCGCCTTGTCGTCCCGACGAGCTTCGAGCAGCCGGTCCTCCGGCCGGGACCTCGTCTTCGATCAACTTTGTCGCACACGCTAGGCCAAGACGAGATTCCTCGCTCCGCAGGCTCCGCTCGGAATGACAACGGCCGGGGCGCCGCCTGCCGGTCGGCTCGCCGGCCCGAGCACACTAGCCGGCCCGCCGCCCCGCACCTGTCGGGCCCGCCCCGCCGCCCCCCTTTTCCCGCCCCGGGCGGCCGGGGGTACAATGGTCCCCAGCTGAAAGGAGCCGCCCATGTCCGAAATCGACCGCTACATCGGCAGCCGCCTGCGCGAGGCCCGCGAGGGCGCCGGCCTTTCCCGCGCCGCGCTCGCCGAACGCCTCGGCCACGACGCCGCCTGGCTCTCCGCCGCCGAGGAGGGCTCCGCGCCCCTGGCCGCCCGCGACCTGTGGCTCCTCGCCATGGTACTGCGCACCTCGGTGAGCCATTTCTACCCCGGCGTCCGCGACGCCGACCTGGATGACTCCGAGCGCGCCTTCCTGGCCCTCTTTCGCCAGCTGGACCCCGCCTGGCAGACCAGCGTCACCGAATCCCTCCGCAGCCAGCTGGCCCTGATGCACGAGAGCAGCGCCATCGACGCCCTCCCCGAGGCCCAGCGGCGCCAGGCCCGCTACCGCGCCCTGGCCCGCTACCTCCTCGATAGCGGCGCCCGCGTCGAGCTGGGGCCCCGCGGCCGCCCGCGCTTCGTCGGCACCGACTTGTCCGCCGTCCTGCAGGGAATGCCCGAGGCCGAGCGCGTCCAGGTGGCCGAGGCCGCCTACCGCCTGGCCCGCGAGCAGCGTGAGGAAGAGGAGCGCGAGCGCGCCGAGGCCGCCCGCGCCGCCCAGGCCGAGGACCTGCGCGACGACGAGAAGGACGCCTACTAGGCGCGGGCGCGTCCCCTCCGCTTGCGCGGCCCCCCACCGCTGGCGTACTATGCGGCCAGTTCCGCCGCCTTACCGTCACCGAGGGAGGACCCCACCATGTCCGTCAAGGGCGATCGCCCGCTGATCCGCGGCCTGGCCCACGTCTGCTACACCGTCGCTGACCTGGACCGTTCCCTGGCCTTCTACTGCGACACCCTGGGACTCACGCCGGCCTTTGCGTTCATCCGCCCCACGGGGGAAAAGTACGGCCAGTACATCCACGCCGGCGGGCGCAACTTTATCGAGATCTTTGTCGGCGAGCTCGCCGAGCGCGCCGAGAAGCAGCCTTACCGCCACCTCTGCCTCGAGGTCGACGACATGGAGTACACCATCGCCGAGCTGGGCCGCCGCGGCGTCGAGGTCACCGGCGTCAAGCTCGGCAACGACCGCTCGCACCAGGCCTGGATCACCGACCCCGACGGCAACCGCATCGAGCTGCACTGCTACACGCCGGAGAGCAAGCAGAACGCCTGGCTGGCCTGAGCCGCTACACGGAGTGTGACGATGCCCCCCATCGACCTGGGCCTCTTGCGGCGCCTGGAGAACGCCTTCTTTGCGGATTTCGCCCGCGTCGAGCGGCGGGATTACGGCCTGCTCTACTACCAGCCGGACAACCCCCTCTCGCACGACTCCAACCACGCCGTGATCCTGGACCTTTCCGCCGACCTGGCCGCCGCGGTCGGCGACATTGCCACGTTCTACCAGGCGCAGGGGCTGGAGCCGCGCCTCTATTCGTCCTTTGTCGCCGGGGACGGCGCGCTCCTGCGCCCGCACCTCGAGCGGCGCGGCTTTGCCTTCCGAGAGCAGCCCCTGCGCTGGTTCGTCCTCGACGACGCCCCCGCGCCGCCGGATCCCCGCGCCGCCGGGGGGCTGGAGGTGCGCCGCGTCCGCCGGCTGACGAAGGGCCTCCGCGAGCTCATCCACTCCGAGGGGCCCGTGCCCTGGACGGAGCACGTCCTGCGCCACCACCTGCCCTGCGAGGGGCTGCACCTCCTGGTCGGTTATGTCGACGGGCTGCCGGTGACCATGGCCTCACTCAAGGAGATGGACGGCCTCGCCCGCGTGGACGACGTGCTGACCCACCCGTTCTACCGGCGGCGTGGCTATGCCCGCGCCCTGCTGGCGGCCCTGGTGGCCTATCACCGCCGGCTGACGCCGCAGCCCCTCTACCTGTATGCCGAGGAGCCCTCGGCCATCCGCATCTACGAGGGGGTCGGCTTTGTGGAGCAGGTTCTCCCGGTGGACCAGTGGTCCGCCTGGCTCCCGGGCTGACGCAGCGCGCCCGCGCGGGGGTCTTCCGCC
>JAAZBY010000640.1 GCA_012513595.1 Chloroflexota bacterium | reverse complement strand
GGGGGGAGCCCCGCCGCTCTCAGGCCCCCTACATCGCCCCTTCCACCCAGGCGATGTCCAGCTCCAGCAGCTTGCCGTGGGTGGGCACGCCCGTCTCCGGGTCCCAGCCCATCATGCCGTAGAACGCGGAGAGGTGCTCGTCGAGCACCTCGGGGTCCACCGGCACCTCGTTCACCGTCTGCGTCACAAAGGGCTGCTGCATGCGCGCCGGCAGCACGTCGTCGGCCCGCGTCAACCCCTCGCGCAGGTTAAAGGCCCGCGCCATGGTCACCCCGCGCTCGCCCACCTTCATCAGCTCGTAGGCGTTGACCTTCCAGCCCGTGATGGCGTTCACCAGGTCGATCAGCTGCTCCTGCGTCCAGGGCACGAACATGCAGTGCCCCAGGTGGTTGTGCACCCAGCGCCAGTTGGTATCAAACGTATAGGCGCGCACCTTGGTGGCGTTCAGCGCCGCCTGCGGCACCGACTCGTACACGCCCAGGTTCTGCAGGTCATCGCCCACGGGATCCTTGGAGAGCCCGCCATCCCAAAAGTTGTGCATGTGGTCGGCGCCGGTGGGGCTGACGGCGTAGCCGAGCGCCTGGCCGTGGCGCGTGCGGCACTCGTGCATCGGGAAGGGCTGCCCCTTGACGTGGATGTTGTACAGCGCCGCATTGCCCCCAATGACCTCGGCAGCGTGGACGGGGCCCTCCGCCAGCAGGTCGCCCAGCCCGCGCCGCTCGGCGATCATCTGCGTCAGCGCCACCAGCGCCTCGGCGTTGCCGAAGCGCAGGTCCAGCCCGCCGGTGTCCTCCTTGGTGAGGAGGCCGTTCTCATAGCACTCCATGGCGAACGACACCAGCATCCCCGTCGAGATCGTGTCGAGCGAGTAGGCGTTACAGATCTCGTGGCACTTGGAGATCGCCTTGAGGTCGTCGACGCCGCAGTTGGAGCCAAAGGCGCCGATCGTCTCATACTCGGGGCCGCCATAGATCGGGTTGACCGTCAGGCCCGGCTCGTCGACCTGGACGACGCGCTTGCAGCGGATCGGGCAGGCGTAGCAGCCCTCCCGGCCGATCATGATCGTGTCGCGCAGGGTGGTGCCGGTGATCTTTTCGGCCCCCTCGAACTGGCCGTCCTGAAAGTTGCGCGTGGGCAGCTGCCCGGCGTGGTGGAGGTCCATGATCCCGCCGGGGGTGCCCAGGTCGTGCATGCCCCAGGCCTTGTCCTTCCAGTTGTCGCGCATCCAGCGCGTCAGCTCGCGCAGGGCCTCGGGGTCGCCGACGGGGACGTTGCCCTTGCCGCGGGCGGCCACGGCCTTGAGGTTCTTGGAGCCCATCACCGCGCCGAGGCCGGTGCGCCCGGCGGCGTGGCGCAGGTCGTGGATGACGCAGGCCGTGCGGACCATCTTTTCCCCGCCCGGGCCGATCATGGCCAGGCGCACGCGGGCGTCGCCCAGCTCGGCGTGAAGGGCCTCCTGCGTCTCCAGCGTGGTCTTGCCCCACAGGTGCGCGGCGGGGCGCAGCGTGGCGACGCCGTCGTCGATGTAGAGGTAGACCGGCTCAGCGGCGCGCCCGGAGACGACGACGGCGTCATAGCCGGCGCGCTTGAGCTCGGCGCCGAAAAAGCCGCCGCCGTCCGCCTCACCATAGCCGCCCGTCAGCGGGGACTTGGCGCCAACCGCCGAGCGGCCCGCGCCGGCCACGGGGATGCCG
>JAAZBY010000639.1 GCA_012513595.1 Chloroflexota bacterium | reverse complement strand
TTCGCGCCGGTGTGGGTGGTGGTGTTCCAGGGGCAGCTGACCGGGCTCAAGCTACTGGCCCTGTGGGGGGCCTGGCACCTCCTGCGGCGTGGCCGCGAGGTGCCGGCGGGGGCGGCGCTGGCGCTCCTGGCCGTCAAGCCGCAGTTCCTGCTCTTGCCCGGCGCGTACCTGCTGCTGACGCGCCGCTGGAGGGCGCTCGCGGGGCTGGCGCTGGCGGGGGCCGTCCTGGTGGGCGTCTCCTACGCCATGGTCGGGCCGGCGGGGCTGGCCGGCTATGCTCGCATGCTGGCGGCCGCCCCCGACCTGGGCGATGCGCTTACCGTGCATCCGCAAAAGATGTTCTCGTTGCGGGGGCTGCTCCACCGCCTGGCCGGCAGCGACGCCCTGGGCGACGTGTTGGTGCCCTGGCTAGCCGGGCTGGCCGCCGTCGGGGCGGCGCTGGCCTGGGCCTGGCAGCCCGCCCGCCGGGGCGAACGGGGCGACCTGCTGGACCTTGACTGGGCGCTCCTGGCCGTGGCCATGGTGGTGACCAGCCCGCAGGCCAACCTGCACTCATTGGCGCTGCTGACGGTGGCGGGGGTGTTGGCGACGCGCCACGCCCTGGCGCACGAGGCGGCGGACGGGGCGCTCCGGCTGCTGCCCTGGGCCTTCGGGGCGGGGGCGGCGCTGGCGACGGCGCTGACGGTGGCCGCGCCGCAGGCGATGGTACCGGTCTGGCTGGCCGTCGAGGGGGCGTGGCTCGGCCTGCTCCTGTGGGCGGCGGGGCGACGACGCGCCTGACAGCCGTCCCTGACGGCCCGGGCGCGAACACGCTGGCCTGCCGGCTGGCGCTACCGGCGCGGCACGTACACGGATACGTCGGCAAAGCGCTGCTGGACGGCATACCGGTGATCTAGGGCGTCCAGCATGGCGGCTGTCCAGCGCTCGGCCGGCCGCGTTCCCCGTAGATCCCCCTGGTCGCGGATAATGACCAAGGCGAAGCGCCCCGCAGTGATGTCCGCCACCACGCGGCTCTCGTCCCACACGCCCCCACGCGCCAACTGGCTGAACTCGAACGGCTGGAGGAGGACCTCGTGGCCGCCCTGTACCAGGGCAGCCATGTGGTCATCGGCAAGGATGGCTCCCCGTTCCTGCCGCACCAGGTCATACAGGGCTTCGAACTGTGGCGCCCGCGTGCGCAGCCCCATGTAGCCACGGAACGACGACCAGTTCCAGTAGCCGTACACAAAGGCCTGGGCCACTAGAACGGCCACCAGCAGCAGCGTGGCCCGCCTGGCCCCGCTGCGCGCCAGGCCTACGGCGCAGAGCAGGGCGATAGCCGCAGCGATCTCCAGGAAGTAGTTGATGCTTGACCCCACCTTGGCGACCGTTAGCGAAGAGAGCCCCGCACCCAGTAGCAGCGCGATCAGGGCGAACATCGTCCTGGCCCGCTGACGCACCATGCGCCATGCCACCAGCACAGCCACAACCAGCGCAGCCCCGGAAATGGCGACAAGATGCAGCAGACTGTCACGCAGGAGTGACCAAGACATGCGGTTCACGTTCGCCACAATCAGATGAATGAGGGCACCGCCGCCGGTTGCCTGGTTCAGGGCGATGGCCAGCAGCCCCACGGCCACCCCCAGGGTCACCCCGAAGGTCGCCGCCTGGCGGCGGTCGTGGACGTAGAACTGCACGAGCGCGCCAAGAGGGAAAGCCAGCAGAAAGGACTGGCGCGTGAACGCGGCCAACACCATGAGCGCAGCAGACGCATAGGGGCTCCACCGTCGGCGCGGATGCCACGCTGCGACGGCCAGGCCCGCCGAGGCCAGTGCCAGAGCGAGCAGATCGACCCTCGCGAACCCGGACCAGACTGCGACGTACGGTTGCCCCAGGAAGGCCAAGCCCGCTACCCCGGCAGCGACACGGTCCCGACAGAGTGCATACGCGGTCGCCCCGAGAGACACGGCAACGGCCAGAGATGCGATGAAGGAGATCGCGCGGCCGACGCCAAGTGAGAAGCCAAGAAACCGCCCGAAGGACGCATACAGATAGATGTAGATCGGTGGATAGTTGACGACTACATACGGGTAATCCTCTAGATCACGGGTGTAGATCTGGGCGCCCTGGGCCAGGCGATAGGCGTGATTAAGGAGTGGCCCCTCGCCATAGCTCAACTGGTAAGGAAACTGAATGGCGGC
>JAAZBY010000638.1 GCA_012513595.1 Chloroflexota bacterium | reverse complement strand
GTTCATGCCGGGGGCGTCTCCCCCGCTGGTCAACACTGCGATGCGCTGCATGCGCTGCTCCCTCCCTTGGTAGCGCCCGTACGGGGGAGAGTATGCCACGCCGGGGCGGCGTGTCAACCGGTGAGGGGAGGGGCCACCACGGAGCCACGGAGCGCACCGAGAAGAGGGCGGCCGGCAGGCATCCGGCGTGTCTGGAAGGCGAGCCTACCGGCCTGTCGTTGTGAGCGCAGCCTACCTTCCTTGTTGTTGCAGGCGCGGCCTCCCGGCCTGTCGGGCGGAGCGCAGCCTAGTCCGGCCCGCTGGGCTGGCCGGGGCGGGCGGAGGCTTTCCGGCCCGCTGGGCTGGCCGGGGTGGGTGGCGGCGTTCTGGCCCGCTGGGCTGGCTGGGGTGGGCTGCGGCGTTCGATGCTTCTCCTATCCTGTAAATCCTGTGAATCCTGTAAATCCTGTCAATCTTGTCGCTCCTCCAATCCTGTCAGTCCCGCGAATCCGCCGCGCGGGGTGGACGGATTCTGTGGCCTCGGGTACTATGACCGTGCCCCCACGATGCCGCACCCCGCGCCGTCGTGCCCCGCTGGGGCAACCCATCCCGAGGAGGCCCTCGTGCCCAGACGCGCTGGCCCGGCCGTGCTGGCGGCAGCATTGTGCGTGGTGTTGTCGTCGTGCCTGGCCGTCGCCCTGCCAGAGCGCTCCATCGTGGCCATGGCCGTGCCCGCGCCGCTGGATGGCCCGCGGCGGGCGGCCACGGCCCGCCCGGCCCCGCTCAGCCCGACGGAGCAGGCCGCGCCGGCCGCCTCGCGCGCCGCCACCGACCCGCCCGCCACGCGCACGCCGTCGCCCACCCCCACGCCCACCGCGACCGAGACGGCCACGCCGCCGCCCGCCACCGCAGCGCCGCCCACGCCCACCCCCGCGCCGACGGCCACCCTCCCGCCCACCGCGGAGCCGTCGCCGACCCCTTCGCCGACCTTTTCGCCCACGCCGGAGCCCCCGCCGCAGCCGCAGTGCCAGCCCACTGCCCAGCCCGGGCGGGGCATGGCCCCCGGCGTCCCGCGCCTGCGCCCGCCGGCGCACACGGCCGACGGCCGGCCCGTCGCCTACCTGACCTTTGACGACGGCCCCCACGAGCCCACCACGCCCCAGATCCTCGACCTCCTGGCGCGCTACGGGGCGCGGGCCACCTTCTTTGTGCTCGGGCAGTCGGTCGAGCGCTTCCCCGACCTGACCCGTGCCATCGCCGAGGCGGGCCATTCCGTCCAGAACCACACCGCCAACCACGTGCGCCTGAACACCGCCAGCGATGAGGTCATCACGTCAGAGGTGGAAACGGCCCAGGCGCTGATCGCCGAGGCCACCGGCGTGGTGCCCTTTTGCGTGCGGCCGCCGGGCGGGGTGGTCGACGTCGAGACCCAGGAGATCCTGGCCGGGCTGGGGCTACAGGTGGCGCTGTGGGACGTGGACCCCCAGGACTGGCGCCGCCCCGAGGCGGCCACCATCGCCACGCACGCGCTGGAGCGCATCTTCCCGGGCGCCATCGTCCTCCTACACGATGGCGGCGGCGACCGGACGCAGACGGTGGCCGCGCTGGAGACGATCCTGGCCTCGCTGACGGCCGATGGCTACGTCTTGGAGGCGCTTGCTCCCTAGCGCGCTGGCGTTGTGTGGCCTGGTCGTGTACTATGGCGCGCAACGCCACAGGGCACGCGGCGGGCCGGGGCTGGCCCGCCGGAGGGAGGTTCACATGGCTCAGGAAGCGCACCGTTTCACCGCGGCCGATGGCACCTGTTTGGACTATCTCCTGTTCCTGCCCGCGCTCTACGGGGAGGAGCCCGGGCGGCGCTGGCCGCTCATCCTCTTTCTGCACGGCGCCGGCGAGCGCGGCGCCGACCTGGCCCTGGTCAAAAAGCACGGCATCGCCCGCCTCGTCGACGAACAGGCCGACACCTTTCCCTTCGTGGCCATCTCACCGCAGTGCCCCGCCGAACACCGCTGGACCGAGTATACTGACCTGCTGCTGGCCATCGTCGAGCAGGTCTCAACGTCGTACGCCATCGACCGGCGGCGCGTCTACCTGACGGGCCTGTCGATGGGCGGGCTGGGCACCTGGGTGCTGGGGGCGGCCGCCCCCGAGCGCTTTGCGGCGCTGGCGCCGATCTGCGGGCCGCTCCGCCCGCCGACCGACGACTGGGAGGCGCGCGCCAGGGCCCTGGCCCATACGCCGGTGTGGGCCTTCCACGGCGGGATGGACCCGGTGGTGCCCCTGGCCGATTCCGAGCGGATGGTCGCCGCGATCCAGCAGGCCGGCGGCGATGCCCGCCTGACGGTATACCCGGAGGCGGACCACGACTCCTGGACGGTGACCTACGCCAACCCGGAGCTGTACGCCTGGTTCCTGCGGCATCGCCGCTAGGCGGCGGCCGCGGGGCCCTGTTCGGTGGATCCACGCGTTGCGCGCCGCCGGCATTCGTCGCCAGGGCCGGCGCGCCGCGTTCGCACCGTAGCGAAAGGAGATCGGCAAGATGAAGTTCGGAGTGTTCACCGTCAGCATGCCCGACTATGAGCCGCTCGAGGCGCTCGAAGTCCTCGCCAACCTGGGGTATGAGGGCGTCGAGTGGCGCGTTACCCCTGACCCGGGCGACAAGTCTCGCCCGACCTTCTGGTACGGCAACCGCTCCAGCATGTCCGCGGAGGAGCTGATCGCGCGGGCGCCAGCGCTCACGGAGCGCGCCGCGGCGCTCGGCCTGGAGATGCCCTCCCTGGCCACCTACATCGACTGCTTTGGCCGCGGGAGGGGGATCGAGTCCAAGGGGCTGGAGACGGTCGAGCTGCACATGCAGGCGGCGGTGGCCGTTGGCGCCAAGGCGCTGCGCATCGGCTCCGGCCAGTTCAGCGGCCAGGGCGCCCCTTACCCCGAGCAGGTGCAGGCCGTCCGCGATCAGTACGCCCAGGTGGCGCGCCTGGCGGAAAAGTACGACGTCCGCGCCCTGATCGAGACGCACATGGGCCAGCTGGCGCCGACCGTCTCCACGGCGATGCGCATTCTGCAGGGGCTCGACCCGCAGTACGTCGGCATCATGTGGGACCCGGGCAACCAGGTCACCGAGGGGCGCGAGGACTACTGCATGGCGGTGCAGTTGGCCGGCGAGTACCTCGGGGAGGTGCACGTCAAGAACGCCGTATACGAGCCGGTGGGCATTGAGCAGGGGGCCATCGTGTGGGGCACCCGGGCGGTGCCGGTGCAGCGGGGCATCGCCAACTGGCCGGAGATCATGGAGGTCCTCTCCGAGGCCGGCTATGACGGCTGGCTGATGTTCGAGGACTTTTCCACGGAAGTGCCGCTCGAGGAGCGGCTGCGGCAGAACCTGGCCTGGTTCCGGACGCTGGCCGGCTAAGGCGAGCCGGGAACCCCGGGTTTCGCTGGGCGGCGGGCCGGTAGGGACGAAAACGAGGCGCGCGCGGCCGGGCCCGAAGGCTCGCCGCCGGCCGGACGCTCGCGGCGGCCCCATGACCCCCGGGGTCTTCCGCGCGCCTTGGCGCGGGACCCCGGGGGTCTGAAGGCGGCGAGCCCCGCGTCTTGTCGTCCCGAGCGGAGCCTGCGGAGCAGCCGGTCCTCCGGCCGGGACCTCGTCTTTGATTTACTTTGCCGCAGAGCTTGGCAAAGACGAGATTCCGGCCGGCGGACCGGCTGCTCCGCAGACTCCGCTCGGAATGACATCGCTAGGGTCGCCGTCCCACGCCAGGCCCGTCGGCCGGCCGATGCGGAGTCGTGATGTGCGCCGGGCCGCGCCAGACGCACATCCTGCTGTCCCGCAGGCCGTTGTCTGAGGAGCGTGCTGCCCTGGCCGCCCGCGGGCTGCCGTGGGGATCGCCTTCGCCCTCTATAGCACAAGGAGCCATCCATGAAGATCACCGATGTGCGGGCTGCCTCGATCCGGGCCAACTTTGAGTGGGTGCTGGTGCGCGTCACCACGGACGACAGGATTGTGGGCCTCGGCGAGGCCTACTGGGGGGCGGGCGTCGAGGACATCGTCCGCCGGCTGAAGGGCCTCCTGGTCGGCGAGGACCCCCACAACGTTGTCTGGCTGTACCAGAAGATGATCCGCGGCATGTCGGGCGCGGGGTCCACCGGTGGGGCCACGGTG
>JAAZBY010000637.1 GCA_012513595.1 Chloroflexota bacterium | reverse complement strand
CTCTTGGCCTCCCCGTACCCGATCAGGACGGGCTGTTCGCGCACCGCCTCAGCGCTGCCGCGCACCACCTCGGCCATCCTCTGCAGATAGGGGATGTCCTCGGCGCGGAACGCTTCCACCCCGCCAATCTTGGCGGTGCCCTTGACCAGCTCGGCCGCCATCACGACCGGGCGCAGCGCCGCGGGCACCTCCTGCGCCGAGCAGGGCAGGCCTACCAGATCTATGTTGGGAAGCGCGTCAGCCAGGCGAATGCTGGCGCGCACATCGGCCATCGTCGCGCTGCGCCGCCCACCCTCGAGGCCCAACACAAAGGGTACAAAGCCGCCGGTGTTGGCGTCGAACGCCGGGCGCGGCTGGCGGGCAAAGGTCGAAAAGTACATCGCCGTGTACCGCATCGGGATACGCCCCGCAGAGCGCGGTTCGCCGGCAAACTGCTCGCGCAGGCGCGCCGCACTCGCCTCCACTACGTCCGCAGGAAAGCGGACGACGTGGCTCTTCTTGTCCACCCGGCAGCCGGCGCCATCCAGGTAGGCCAGCGCTTCCTCGTGGTCGATGCGCATGCCGATCTCGGAGAGGATGCGCAGGGCCGTCTCGTGGAGGGCCTGCATCTCCTCATGGCTGAGCACGCTGATCTTGCCGAACACGTTGCCCATGGGCTTCTCCTCGGTTTCACGCCGATACGGCGCCGGGGGCAGGGGCATCCGCCCGCTGCCCCCGGCCACAGACGTCTGACTAGGCCCGGAACTGCGGCAACCAAGAACGGGTCGCCGCGATCATCTCCTCGAGCATCGGCCTGGCGCTCTCCGGCCGCACCAGCAGCGGGTCGCTGGCCAACACGGCCAGCGCCTTGTCAAAGCTGCCTTCCAGCGCCGCCTCGATGGTCAGCTCTTCCCGCAGGACGTGCGGGCGGACGATCGCCTCGATCTGGGGCGGCATGGGGCTGGCCAGGGGGTGGTACCCGGCCCCGTCGAGGACGCCACGCGTCTCCACGATGGCGCCCAGCGGCAGCTGGGGAATCTGGCCGATGTTTGGCGCGTTCAGGTTGTCCTCGATGGCGATTTTGCCCTCGAGGGCCGCGATCCAGGCGCCGACGTCGTCGCTCTGGCGCTCACCCAAGACGTCGGTCGGCTCGGCCACCACCAGCGGCTCCTCACCGGAGAGGATGCGGCCGATGCTGGCCCGCTTGCGAGCATAGTTCTCAGCCCGGTCGGCAATGCTGGTGCGCACCAGCCCATAGCGCGCCACGTTCTCCTCACCCTGTAGGAAGGTGGGTAGGAACTCGGTCAGGTGGCGGTCACCAATGGCCGGCAGCGCGCCCAGCTCACGGCCGACCATGATCCCCACGCGCTCGCGGAAGAGCGGGGCGAAGGTCTCGTCCTTGGCCGCCTCGGCGGGCGTCTCGGCCAGCCAGCGGCTCAGGCCGCGCTCCTCGAGGAGCTCCCAGGCATCGCGACCGTCCACGCGCATCTCGGTGAACCAAGCGCAGTGGTCGATGCCCGAGTTCACGTAGGCGCAGCGCGCCAGGGGCACGCCGAAATGGCCGGCAAAGTCACGCGCCACGCCCAGCACGCCGTGGCAAAGGCCCAGCGCCCGGACGCCGTTCTGGTTCACGACGCGCGTCAGCGCCGACAGGGGGTTGGAGAGGTTGAGCATCCAGGCATCGGGGCAAAGCCTGGCCATGGAGCGGGCCATGTGGTCGAACACGGGCACGTTGCGCAGGGCCCGCACCAAGCCACCCGGGCCCACCGTGTCGCCAACGCACTGGTAGATGCCGTACTTTTCTGGGATCTCCAGGTCGGGCCGCATCGACTGCAGGCCGCCAGTCGAGATCGTCACCAGCACATAGTCGGCCCCGGCCAGGGCCGCATCGAGATCGGTAGACCGCTCAAACGTGCACGACGAGCCGAGCCGTTCCTTGTACATCTGAGACAGGCGGTAGGTCAGCTCCAGGGCCGGGGCGTCGATGTCATGCAGAAAGACGTGCGCCCCGTGCAGATGCCTGTTGGCCAGGATCTTGCCCACCAGACCCGGCGTCCAGGTCGTACTTCCCCCGCCCACCAGCACGATCTTGAGGTTTGCCATCTGTACGCTCCTATCGCGCTATTCATGCCTGCGGCGCAACCCACCCTGGCGGCATTCCGCCGGCGCGGCACATGCCGAACACCCCACGGCACATCGGGAGGCCAGGGGCGCGCCAGGAGCAGGTCGCCGCCGAGGCAGTGGAGGACGCGCGGGGGGAACCGCCCGACGTTACCGAGACGCCTCCCTCCGCGCGCCGCCGTCCGGCGCCAACCCAACCCCAGGTCCCCCGGGCTGCGCCGGCTGGCCCCGTCAGCGCGACCGGGATTCGCGCCCCCGTGAGGGCCTGACCCCGGTCGCGCCATCCATACACTATCACCGGCCACAAGGTCTTCTAGACGTCAGACCGGAACCACTGCTCCGGGTCGGCCGTGCCGGGGAAGCCGTACACGCCCGAGCCCACCGGGCCGCCGACGGCCTGCACGTTGCGCAGGGTCTTCTTGACGATCACCGGCAGGGTGGTGTCGCCCACGGTGCCGATGGTCAGCGGGCCCTCGTCGATGTGGATCTGGTAGCCGTCCAGCAGGCGATCGTTGCGCTCCGCCTCGTCGACGATGGTGATCGCGTCGGCATAG
>JAAZBY010000636.1 GCA_012513595.1 Chloroflexota bacterium | reverse complement strand
TTCCGCCTCGGCCCGCTCGTCCTGGCGCCCCTGGGCGTACGCCTCGCGCTCGAGGTCGGCGCTGCCGGAGGCGTAACACAGCGCGTACAACATGAGTGCTAGGAACCCGCCCACACCCGCGCCCAGCGCCGCGATCAGAAAGACCCAGGTTCCGCTCACCTTACCCCCTCTTTGCCTCCTCTTCCCACGCCACGCCTCCCAGCCGCACATCGCCCCGCCTGGCGCACCGCTCGAGCGGCCACATCCCCCGCCCCCCTTCGGCGTCGACGAGTACCGCGTACCGCTCGCCCGTCTGCTCATCGAGGTAGACGTGCACGATCTCGAGCGGCCGGGCCGTCGTCACGTTCCCTGCCCCGTCCAGGCAGTGCACGCGGTCACCAATCGCGGGCGGTGCGTGGGTGACAAATGGTGACACGTTTTCCCTATCCCCGGAATGTTCATTTGAATTCTGGGGGGATTGGGAAACACTGTCACCATTTGTCACCTGATCTTGGCGGACAAATGCGGACAGGTTTTCCCTATCCCCGGAATGTCCGTTTGAACTCTGGGGGGAATGGGAAATGTTGTCCGCTTGTGTCCGCCCCCCCGCGCCATCGTCAAGATCGAAGAGTTCCTCTTGCGTGGGCGCCGTCTGCAGGCGGATCCCCAACCAGAGCCGCACGCCCTTAGCGGCCCGTTTCTGTGAGAACCCCCTATCTGTCATCTGCCGCGAGAACGCCGTCTTTCCCAACGGGTCCTCGTTGGCCGCCTCGCACCATTCGGCGTAGGCGTCGTACAGCTCGCCCACCGGCGTGCTCACCCGCGGGCGTACCTCGCAACAGTCGGCCAGGAACCCCGCCAACCGATCCTGGTTGGCCCGGTATTCGTCCGTGGCCGCCCGCACCGCCTCGGCCATCCAGCGCCGGTCCGCCTGCCAGTCCAGGAACCCCTCCACTAGCCACCGCAGTATCGCCGGCCCCTCGGCGCTCAACCGCTCGACGATGATCTCCTGCGGCTGGCGCGCCGGGTGCCCCTCCGGCATGGCCACGGTCCACGGCACCAGGCGTACCCGCCGCCAGATGCCGTTGTCAGTCCCGGTGATGATCGGGCGGTGGTTCACCAGCAGGAAAATCGTCCAGGTCTGGGCGAACTCGAAAAAGTCCTGGCGCATGAAGCGGGCTTTGATGCGGTCGCCCCCGGTGAGGTCCTTGACTTTGGCCTCGTCCAGCCGCGCCCGCGCGCCGATCTCGACGGAGAACACCACCCGTCGCCCGGCCAGGTCGGCCACCTCCGTCGGGTGCGATTCGTGTTTGCGCTGGATCAGCAGGTTCGGCGCCGCCCGCGCGGCATAGTCCCCCAACACGTTCTGCAACACTTTCACCGTCGTGCTCTTGCCGTTGGAGCCCGTGCCGTACCAGATGGCAAAGAACTCCTCGAGGTCGCCGCCAAACAGCGCCAGCCCCAGGTCGCGTTGCACCTGCCGGCGCACGTCGGGGTCCGGTAGAAAGTAGGCCAGGTGCGCTGCCCAGGTGGGCCCGTCGGCCTGCGGGTCATAGTCCACCGGCGCGAGTTTGGTCAGTAGGTCCTGCGGGTCGTGCGGGCGCACGGCCCCCGTCCGCAGGTCGATCACGCCACTGGCCGCGTTCAGCGCCCAGGGGTCGGCGTCCCACGCCTCGGCGTCGGTGTGGAACCCCTCGCGCCCCTTGAGGAAGTAAAGCCCGCCGTTGATGCGCGCTGACATGCACGTCTCCCGGGCCAGCCGTGTCCAGCGGCGCACCTCCTCGCCGTCCCGGGCCGCGGCGATCTGCTCAGCATAGTGCTGGCGCAACGCTTCGCTGGCCTGGGCGGCGGCCTGCTCCTCGGTGAGCGGCGCCCACACCTGCCCCGTCCAGGCCAGCCAGGCGCCGCGGTGGGGCGCCCAACGGTAGCGGTCGCGCCACAGGTGCGTGAGGGCCTCGGCGTGCGCTAGGTCGCGCTCCGCCACGGGCGGGCTGGCTGCCGCGCTCGGGGCCCACTCGGGCCCCGCCGCGGCCAGGGCCTCCAGCTCGGCCAACGTGTGGCCGTCCTCGAGCCAGTCGTAGGCGTCGGCGCCCGCTGCCAGCCCCGGCAGCGCCAGAATCTTGGCGCTCGCGGCCACGCCAGAAAGGGACCGCGCCACCGTCTCGGCGTGCGCGCGGCCCGGGTTGTCGTTGTCCGGCAGGATGACGACGTGTCGGCCCGCCAAGGTCGGTGCATATGCCGGCCGCCACTTGCCGGCCCCGTGCGGCGAGCAGGTGGCCACCGCGCCCGCCAGGCGCAGGCGGTCCACCCCCTTCTCGCCCTCGGCCACGTAGACCGTGGCGCCCGGGTCGGCGGCCAGCAGCTCGGGCAGCCGGTAGAGCACGCGGCGCGTGTTGCCCAGCCGCCAGGTCCAGCCGCCGGCGCCGTCCGGGCGCCGCTGCACGAACGCTTTCGGCAGTTTCCTCAGCACCTGGTAAAGGAGGGTGCCGTCCTCCGCCTGGTAGTCGTAGGTGGCGATCACCTGGCCGCCCCCGCCGCTGTGGCCGTTGCGGCGTGCCGGCGCCGATAGGAAGAGGTCCGAAAAGGTGAGCCCGAGCGCCCTCAGGATGGTCGGCGTCGGGCAACCGGCGTGGCAGTTTAGAAGCAGCCGGTCGCCGTCCTCCTTGACGCTGAGTGAGGCGCGCCGGTCATCGTGCGCCGGGCACTTGGCGAGGTAGCCGTCGCCGCATTCCCTGGCGTCCTGGAGGAGGTCAATGAGCTCCGTCAGTTTCATGCGCTGCCCCTATCACGCTGCGATGGCTGTTCTCTCACGTTGCCCCTCCGCGGTTCGTTCCGGCGCGCTCAGATAGCAGGGAGCGGCGCGTGCTTGTGATCTCGGGTGGCGCCGGGCCTCGGCCTCCACCGTTCCTGTGTATGCGCTTCACGCCGCTCCCCTTCCGAGTCAATTCCCACCTGCCGCGCACTCAGCGCATAGGCATCACCCCCTCCTGAGGCCAGAGCCGCCGCCGGGATTTGAACCCGGAACCTCACGTTTACGAGACGTTGGCTCTTCCAGTTGAGCTACAGCGGCGCGCCGCCACCATCAGCCGTTACACCAGGTCGGCAGGGAACGGTTGGGCCGCGGCGGCCTCTCGCAGCGTCACATTCTCGCTGCGCAGGCGCTCGATCTCGGCCAGGAGATACGGCACGTCCTCGCGCGCATGCGCGATGAAGGCAAAGTCCGCGCTGTATTGGTGCCCGAAGGCGTCCCTGGGCGCAGTGTCGGGGGCGGTGCGGCACTGCGAGACGATCAGCCAGTAATCCTCGGCGTCCGGGCTGTCCGCCGTGATCTCGTCGTGCTGCCCGTCGTACCCCCAAGGCCCCGGCGTCGCAGCCTCACACCGCGCCCTGATCGCGGCCAGGCGCTCCACGTTGCTCATTCTTCCTCCTCTAGGTAAATCTTTGTCAGCGACTGCCGAAACACCGTCGCCTGCTGGCCCGTCCAGCAGAGCTCGACTATTGCGAACGATTGTGTTTCTGCGTACGACGCCACGACGCGCACCTGGTAGCGCTCGCCACGATTCCCCCGCAGTACGTGGGTAGCGTAGGGGTGAGGCAGCTCGGCGCTGGGGAGGCGACGCGGGCGATTCACCCCTTCACCTCCAGATAAATGCCGCCGCGACCCGTGCGCTCTGGCGTCGACGCAGGCCGGGCATTGTCGCAGCGCCGCGCCATCTTCGCGGTCCGCCGCGCCATCTTCGCGGTCCGCCGCACGACCTCGCGGTCCACCAGGGTCTGTAACGCCCGCAACTCCACTGGGCTCATCATCCGCAGCCAATCCTCGTACATCGCTCGCCCCCTACGCGCTCAGCAGCAACCGCGCCGCCTGCGAGGCCAGCTCCGCTGCCCGGTCCGCCGTCACGCTCTGGCCGCCGTGCTGCGCCGCCAGCCGCTCGAGGAACTGCCGCCCCTGGGGGAACGCCTCGGGCCCCACGTAGATCGTGTCGATCCGGCCCGTGTACGTCGCCGCCACGTGTAGCGCCTCGGCCGCGTTGTCCGGCTCGCCGTCCGAAATCACGATGAAGCGCATGCCCATCCCGCCGCCCGGCGTCCCGCCGCCCACGTCGGCCACCTTGGCGAACCGTAGCGCCGCCGCGAGGTCGGTGCCCCCGCCGAGGAACGGGGGAACGCCGCCCGGCACGAACACCGGCACGCACGAGAACGCGATCACCCCCAGCCGCCCCGGCAGGCTCGCCTGCAGCGCGGCCAGCTCGTTGCAGGCCACCTCGTAGCGCGTGCGGGCGCCGCGCGCATCGTGCGCCGCCATCGAGCCCGATACGTCACACAGAATCACGGCCTCCGCCGAGATGAACGCCTCCGCCAGCGACTGCGCGCCCCTGGCGGCCACGTCCTCCAGCGAGCCGTGAACAACAGAAAGCTCCTTGCTCATACCCACTGCTCCTCAGGCCTCTC
>JAAZBY010000635.1 GCA_012513595.1 Chloroflexota bacterium | reverse complement strand
CAGCCACTCCTTGCCCAGGCTGATCTCTTGCTTGGCGCGCCGATCGGTGACCACGATAAACGCCCAGGGCTGGGCGTTGTACCCGGTGGCCGCCAGCCGGCCGGCATCGAGAATGGCCTCCAGGTCGGCCCGCGGGATGGCGTCCCCCGTGTACTTGCGCACACTGCGGCGCCGGCGAATGACCTCGAGTGCTTCCATGGCGGGAACCTCCTTGTGACCGTGACCAGAGCCCGTGCGCCCGCGGGCGAACCGGCGCCCGCGGAGGACAGCCGCAGCCGTGCAGGGCCTGTGGCCCACTGCCCGAACGAGAGCATCGGCGCCCTGCTGCCGCGGCCCCCCCGCTTGGCCGGTTGGGGCCTGCCCCCTGTGCGCCTATACTGAGCCCGAATCAGTCCCTCAGCGTCAAGCCGCCGCTCGCCCGTAAGGGACGCCGTATGCCAAGCCAGATGCCGCCCGCGCCAGTGAGCACTGAAAAGATCCTGGCCGAGGGCCAGATGCTGATCAAGGGGCTCGTCCCCTGGGCCTCCAACTATACGTTCCTGGTGACCGTCACCCTGGGAGAGGCCGAGGCGCTGGCGATCTACAAGCCCAGCGCCGGCGAGCGCCCCCTGTGGGACTTTGACTCCGGCACCCTCTACCTACGCGAGGTGGCCGCCTACCGGGTGAGCATCTTCCTGGGCTGGCCAGCGGTGCCGCCCGTGGTCGCCAGAGAGGGGCCTCACGGCGCCGGTTCGGTGCAGGCCTACGTGCCGAACGACCCCCTCGAGCATTACTTTGCCATCCGTGAGCGCTCTGAAGCGGCGGCCGCGCTCCGACGGATCGCCCTGTTCGACCACGTCGTCAACAATGCGGACCGTAAGGGCGGGCACGTGCTGCGCGGGGAGGACGGCACTATCTGGGCCATCGACCACGGCCTCACCTTCCACACCGACTACAAGTTGCGCACCGTGATCTGGGACTGGGCCGGCAGCCCGATCCCTCGCCCCTGGCTGGATGATCTGGCCAACCTGCGCGAGGCACTGGCCGACGGGTCCAGCGCGCTGCGCGCAAGCCTGGAGGGTCTGATCCTCAGCAGCGAGGTCACCGCGCTGCGCAGGCGCATCGACATGGCGCTTCGCGACCGGCACCTGCCCAGGCCGCTCCCCACGGGCCGCAACGTCCCCTATCCCCTGGTGTAGGCTGCGCCGCGCCAGCGCTAGCGGAGGAACAGGGCGATGGCCCCCAAGGCGAGCCCTACGACCAGGAGCAAGTTGGCCGCCAGGAGCCAAAGCTTCCGCGAGGAAAAGCGCGGCGGGGTGGCCGGGCGCCACTCGTCACCCACGGCAACCGACCAGGTGTCTCGCAGTGGGTCGTACGACCACCAGCGGTCCTCGCTATCCTGCGTCGTGAGCGCGTGGAGGTCCGGGCGCCGCACCGCACCGTCGGCCAGGTCATAGCGCAGCGATTGCCCCTCACTGCGCAACTCCTCGAGGGCCGGCTCCAGGTGCCCGTGGTCGGCCCAGCTGACGATGCCCGCCACGAGGGCCAGGCCGAGCACGCCGAGCGCGAGCACCCGCAGGCGGCGCACCGTGGCCGCAGAGGCGGGCGGGGGCGGGCTGTAATAGTCGTCGTCCCACCAACGCTCCTCCGGAGCGGTGCCCTTCTCCGGGGGCTCTCCGGCGCGGACATCGGCGGCTTCCTCCGCATGGAGCAGGCGGCCCAGCGCCACCCCGTCGGCATTCTGCGTTTCGGCAACGACCTTGCCCGTCACGGCGAACACGTGCACGCCGTCCTCAGCGGTCTGCACAACCAGGTCCGCTCCCAAGTCCCAGGCCCTGGCGGACGGCGCAAAGGGCCGGCCCATGGCCGGCGGCTCGCCGACCAGGACCGAGAAGGCCCCCGGCCTGGCCTGGCGCCCCACCGTCCTGCAGCGCACTCCGCCCTGGCGCAGCAGGATGCGCGCCCCCTCGGGCGAGGCGTCGTCGACCACGATCTCGCTGCCAGGTGCCACGCTCAGGAGCGCCCACAGGGTCTCCCCATCGTAGAGGCCCACCAACGCCCTGCCCGACGCACGCAGCACACTTCCCGGCGGCAGGTCCTGCGAAGCGGGCGTGGCCCCGGCGGGCGTTCTCTGCCAGGAGCAGTCTTCACAATGGACGACGGCTGCGCGGCTCACCTGCACGGGCTGGCCCTCGAATGGCGCTGATAGCAGCCCCAGGACGCGGGTCCAGGTCTCAGGGAACTGGGCAATGCCGTGCTCCGGCCGGGGGCGCGGCGTCAGCGCGTTCAGGGCTGCCGAGTGGCACGCGCCGTCCACCGTATAGAGCGGCACCCCCGCCAGCCGGGCCGACGACACCGTCACGACGCCGTCGGAGGACGTATAGGCCCAGGCGGGATCCCGCGGCAAATGGGGGTCGATGTACTCCTCCGCCATGAGGCGGCCGGCCAGCACGGCGTACTCCACCCCCGGGCGGAGGTGGTCGCCACGGGCCTCTCCATCGTTCAGCGCGCCGATGACCTCGGCCCCGGCCACGAACTCGGAGGCGCGCGCGCCCAGCCGCTCCTGCCACCAAGCCTGCACCGCCCGAACAGGCCGGTCAGACAGGCCGGTGCCGTGGTTGGGGGGCGCCAGCATGATCAGCTTGCGCACGTTATCGCGATAGAGGGTCGCATTCTGAGCGTAGTAGCGCGCCGCCAGGCCGCCCGTCGAGTGCGTGACCAGGTCCGCGCGGGCTATCTTGATCCCCTCGTGGGCGTAGGCCTCCAGGCGCAGGCGAATGCGCTGCGCCAGCACCCTGGCCAGCGAGGCCGTCGCGGCGTCCGCATCCCATTCGCCGGGAACGTAGCTGCCCAAATCGGCATCATAGCCCGCCTCGGCGAGATGGTTGGCCAGGGGCTGCAGCGACTCCGCGCCATCCGCCAGGCCGTGGACGAGCAGCACCGGCGGGCGGAACACCAGGATCTCCAGCGGGACGGTGAACTCGTCACCCTCATCGTCAACCACGGTCAGCGGCACAGTGTCCACGGCTCCGTGCGCGGCCGCAGCGCTGCCCGCCTCAACGTCGATCTCCAGAGTACTGCTGACCGTGTCCAGATAGAGGGGCGGCACGTAGACGAACTCGGCGCGGCCCAACGGGTCAAGCAGTAGCTCTCCCGGCTGCAGGCGCTGTCCATCGACCGATTCGAGGGTGCCGTACGTCGGAGACTGCAGCCGCACCTGGCCCGGCCAGTCGGACACGTCCACCTGCACGGCCAGCGTGCTGGAGCCGTCGGCGGCCACGCCGCGGTAGACGCCGCCTGTGGTGGGGTTGCCCTCCAGGGTAAAGCGCACGGCGATGACGGGCACCTCCACGATGCGCTCGCCCCCCAGCGCCCGCACCGCGTAGCGGTAGGCTCGCGCGCCGGGACTGTCATGCTCGATGGCGCAGCGCAGGGCGCCGCTCTCCCCCGTGACACCCTCGACGGCAGCGCCAGGAGGCTCGATCCGCTCGATCACCACCTGGCGCCCAGCGGCCGGCTCGCCCGCGGCATCATGAAGGGTGATAAGCAGCTCCCCCGTCTCCCCGACGACGGCGAGGTAGCGGGGAGACCATTCGACCTCGATCCCGGCCGCCGGCGGCGTCGGCGACGGCGCAGACCAGCCGGCGGCCTCGGTGTCAGCAACGAGGCCGGCAGAGGAGGCCGCCGTGAACAGCGCCTGCGCCAACGGTAGGATCGCCTCTTCAACATTGACCCCCAGGGGGCAGTTCGTCTCTACCGAGGCGGCCAGGCGCTGCCCGCCCATCTGCCAGGACAGGTGCGCCCTTTGGTGACGCCCCTGCCAGTCGACGCCCGGCGTCAGAACCGGCGGCGAGAGCCAGTAGTCGGCCACCGCGCCGTTGAGGTCCACCTGGACGGGCCTGACCTCAGAGAGGTCCCACGGAGAGGGCACCTGGCCCGTCGAGAGCACAAACAGCGTGGACGCGGTCGCGCCGGCCTCGACGTATAGGCCGCTGGCGGGCTGGCCGCAGGGGGCACCCTGCTCCACGCGCCGCAGCGCGAGGCCGCCTTCCGCCGGGACCGCTTCGGGCGCCACCCAGCCCAACGAGGTGGCCGCGCCCTCCACAACGGCCTGCAGGGGAGCCTCGACGCCGCCGGCGGGAGACTGCGCGCCGCCCGGGCGCACCCAGACTAGGCAGAAGGCCAGCGCACAGAGAAGAAGAAACGCACCAATGGATGAGCGAGAGGAAAGCATCATCAACTCCGGGTAAGTG
>JAAZBY010000064.1 GCA_012513595.1 Chloroflexota bacterium | reverse complement strand
TCGAGGGGTTGCGGACGGACGTTCGCGAGGGCAAGGCGCGCGCCTCGGCTAAGGTGATCTGGGAGGACAGCGGGCGGGCTCCGCAGGAGATCTACTTCGAGGTGCCCGACGAGCGGGCCGCCGGCCTGGTCTGCAATCCCGATGCGTTCCTGGTGGGCTGCCTGGTTCCGGCGGTGTTCCACGGGGAGAAGAGGCTGCGGACGGACGAGCCGGTCTGCCCGGAGCTCAGCGCCGGGCTGGAGAACGCGATGTGCTGGCTGCACGCCTGGATGGGCGCGCGGTATACCCCTCTCCGCCTGGAGGTGCGGCCACGCCTGCCCCTGGACCTGCCCGGGGCCAGGGGGCGGACGGGTGCCTTCTTTTCCGGCGGGGTCGACTCGCTGGCCATGCTGTGCCTCAACCGCCGGCAGTTCCCGGCAGGCCATCCGCGGGCAATACGGGCCTGCGTGTTCGTGCACGGCTTTGACATCGGGCATGACCCGGCCGACCCGAGGTGGGATTCGTACACCCGTGCGCTGGAACCCCTCACGGCGGCGGCCGACGAGCTGGGCATGGACGTGGTGACCGTCGCCACCAACGTGCGCCACCTCGATAGCGGCGTGCAGCTCTGGGTGGAGGCCTTTGTGGGCTCGGCGCTGGCCTCGGTGGCCCATGCCCTGGTGGGGCAGATGGACGCCGTGTATATAGCCTCTGACTTTCGCATTCCCCTCACTCTGCCCTACGGCTCACACCCGCTGCTCGACGCCTGCTATCAGAGCGCCAATCTCCGCATCCTGCGGGACGGCCTGCGGCTCACGCGCCTGGAGAAGGTCGCCCTCATCGCCGATTGGGACGCCGCCCTCGGGGCGTTGCGGCCTTGCACCGGCAACGCCCCGGGCATGATCAACTGTGGCAGGTGCGAAAAATGTGTGCGCACCATGCTGGAGCTGATGGTAGCCGGCAAACTTGGCCAGGCGCGTACCTTTGCGGTCCACGACGTCACGCCTGAGGTGGTGGCGGGCGTCGATATCTGGTCGGCTGAGGCGCGTTTGTACATGGGCGAGCTGATCGCTCCGCTACGGGCGCTGGGGCGCCGGGACCTGGCGGAGCCGCTGGCCGACAAGTGCGCCGAGTACGACCGGCATCTGGCCTGGCAGGAGGAAAGGGACTGGAAGGGCGTCGTGAAGCGCTTTGATCGCAAGTATCTGGGCGGCGCCCTGTTCGATGCCTACGCGGGGGGCCTGGCCGCCGTGACGCGGCGGCCGGGCCCGAGGCCCTCGTGATGCCTGTCGCGAGGCGCGGCGCCAGGTTCGCATGTTCCGCATGATCACTGCAGGGGGGTGCAGGTGGGGGCGGATACTCTATCGATTGGGGTCATCGGTTGGTGGAATCACGATAACGCGGGGGACAATCGCATCCTGGCCAGCCTGCGCGCCGTGCTGGCGCCGCATCGCGTTGTGCCGCTGGAGGTGGCCGAGCCTCTCGACGAGGGCGTGCTGCGCCGGTTCAATCTCTTGGACTATCTGATCCTGG
>JAAZBY010000634.1 GCA_012513595.1 Chloroflexota bacterium | reverse complement strand
GCCGCCCCCCCTGCGCCACCCGGGGTGAGCCCCTGCTGCACCCCGCCTCCGCCGCAGCCCGCCACCGGCAGGACGGCGAAGAGGAGCAGCAGCAACCAGGCGAAGAGTTCACGACGCACCGACCGGGAGGTGCGCCTGCCCGGGTCCGGACCATTCCCTCGGAACTTCATGGCGTGCAGTCTCCCCTTTCCCTCGCTTGGCGACCAGAGCATCCGCGAAGGGCGGAACGGGGCCGCAAGTGTCCGCAGCCGGGCCCTTCCCCCGCAGAACATATCTGCAACACATGTCTGCAGCAAACCCCTTCGGGCGAGGATGGCACGGGCCCCGTGGAGTTTCAGGGGGCGGGCCAGCGGGTGTGATTTTGAAAACCCGTCTCCCATCTCCTTCTTCCCGCTGATATCCCCGAGGCATCTGCCGCCCCCTGCTTGAACAACTTTCCTGCCCTCGAAGCCCGTAGAACCGCAAGAATCCCGCATGGCAAAGGTCTGTTCGACTAGTCAGGCGCTTTGGCTTGAGATAAAATCAAGCGTCCAACCTCTACGGTGACGGGAGTGCAGCCTTGTTTCTGAAGCGGATCGAACTCTGCGGCTTCAAGACCTTCGCAGAACGGACCGAGGTCGAGTTCGTCCCCGGCTTCATGGCCGTGGTCGGCCCCAATGGCAGCGGCAAGAGCAACCTGACCGACGCCATCCGCTACTGCCTGGGCGAGCAGAGCACCCGGACCCTGCGGGCCACCCGCATGGAGGAGCTGGTCTTCGCGGGCACCCCCACCCGCCGCGCCGCGGCCCTGGGCGAGGTGACCGCCGTCTTCGACAACTCGGACGCCCACCTGCCGGTGGACTTCAGCGAGGTGGCGATCACCCGCAAGACCACCCGGGACGGCGACTCGCAGTACTTCATCAACCGCACCCCCTGCCGCCTGAAGGACATCCACGAACTGCTGATGGGCTCGGGGATCGGGCCGGGCTCGTTCTCGGTGCTGGGCAGCAGGGAGGTGGACATGGTCCTCTCCTCCGACCCCAAGGACCGTCGCCTGATGCTGGAGGAGACGGCGGGCACCAACCGCTACCGCTTCCGCAAGAAGGAGGCCGCCCGCAAGCTGGAGCACACGGCCGCCAACCTGGTGCGCCTGCGCGACATCCTCAGGGAAGTCGAGGGCAGCGTCGAGGAGAGCCGCCGAGCCGTCGAGCGCTACGAGCGCTACAAGAAGGCCCAGGACCAGTTGCAGGGGCTGGAAGTCCGGGTGGCTCGGGCCGACATGGAGGCCATCCTGGGCCGGGTGGGCGGCGTGCGGCAGAAGGCCGAGAGCCTCGAGGCCGCCTCCCAGGCCGCCGACGAACTGGAACTGAACCTGGGCCTGGAGTTGGAGCAGGCCGAGGCCCGGCGCACCGAGCGCGACGTGCGTCGCGACACCATCCAGGCCACCGTTGCCGCCACCCGCGAGGAACTCTCGCACGCCCGGGCCTCCCACGAAGGGCTCTTCAAACGGGCCAGCGAGTTGGAGCACGGCGCCCGGGCCGCCGGCCAGCGCCTGGACAGTTCCCGGGAGCGCAT
>JAAZBY010000633.1 GCA_012513595.1 Chloroflexota bacterium | reverse complement strand
GCGTAGATGCCGTCCTCAAAGAGAAAGGACATCGCCGCGTCGTGGTAGCTCCAGGTCTCGTGCCGCACCCGATCGTTCTCGCCCGCCTCGAACTGCACCAGCGCAAAGGACTGGGGCAGGCCCGCATCGAGGATCAGGGTCATCTGTTCGTCCGAGTAAGGTTCCGGCCCGTCAAAGGGCGCGTACACCTTCAGGTTATCGAAAGCGGCGGCGTGGCCGGCGCTCCCCTCTGCCGCGGCGCAATACATCCCCGGCCGCCCAACCAAGCCCGCGGCGTTGTCGACCGTGGCGAGGCGTACCCCGTTGGCGAATAGCGTGATGCGGCCGTTGGCGATCGCGACCGCCAGGCGGTTGGGGACCAGGTCGCGGTTGATGCTCGCATGGGCCGTCCGGGGGATCAGCTCACGCGACGCGCTGTCGCTCTGCTGCAGGAGCCGGTAGCCCCCGGCCATGTCCACGTCAAAGACATAGCGGCCCGCGTCACTCTGCAAGAATACGACGCCCTGGAGACCGGGCTGCTCGTCGAGGGGAATGACGTCGACCGTCAGGACATAGGCGCTGGTGGTGACATCACCAAAGGTGCGCCAGTAGGCCGCACCGGGCTGCAGCATCTGGATGATGTACTGGCCGTCGCTCAGGTACGCGCTGCGCCGCTCCGTGGATTCCACCGGCCAACGCCCGAGATCGGCGCCGAAATCGTCCTCCAGGATGACTCTGGGGTCCGTTGCCGGCGGTCTGCTATCCTTCGCCAGGGGGGCGGGCGTCGCCATGACCTCGGCCGGTATGCCGGCACCCGGCTCGGCCTCTATGATTGCCGGCGTGCTCACTGGCGGTGCAGCGGTCGCGCCGGGGACGCTAGCCCCCCAGGGGAGCGAGCGCACCTCGTTCCAGAGCAGCACCGCGATGAGAAGCACGGCCGCCAGCAGGATGGCGGCGACGATCAGTGCGATTCTGCAGCCCCGGCGGCCGCGCGCAGGCTTTTTCCCCGGCTGGGGCGACGGGGTATTGCTGCGCCGGCGCGGTCCCTGCCGCTGTGCGATGGCCGGCTGTGGTTGCGCCGCTGCCGGCATCGCCGGCGGGCCGTGCGTCGCGGGGGCAGCGATCGGTAGCACAGGCGGGGGCGGGGTGAGCGCCAGCGGGGGCCGGGCGGCGACCCAGGTGGCCCCGTTGTAGTAAAGCCATCGCCCGTCGACGTCGGGCGTCCAATAGCCCCCCTGGCCGTCGGGGACAGCGAGCGGGGCCCGCGCCTGCTCAAAAGCGGCGGCGTCCAGCGTTCCGGCGCGATACTGCGCGAGCAGCGTCTCAAAGAGGCGGCGCGCCTCCATCAGCTCGCTGGCAAGGTGTCCGTGACCAGACTGGCCAGCGTTGGGGGTGTGGGCCGTCATAGCACCTCACTTTTCAATGTGGGGGAAACACGCAGATAACATACCGGCCTGGTTCTGTGCTGTCAAGGGATCTTGTTTGCTAGTTTGCGGTTCTCGTTCGGGCGCACAGCGATGGACACGACACGGACCCGGTCACGCCGCCTCGCAATACTGGGGATGTCACTGATCCATTGCCATCTATCCGTGAGCGGAGCTTTACTTTGGTTGGATTTTCACTGGCAAGCGGTCTTGGTTGCCTCGCGCTTGCCAGGATCGGCTATACTGCTGGTAGAGCAAGGTGAACACTGAAAGGAGCGGGCGATGAGGCGATGGTATGTTCCGGTAGCGCTGGTTCTATTTGCCCTGCTGCTCGCCTCCTGCGGGGGCGGCTATGTAACGACCGGCACGAGCACACGGGCCGGCCGCGAAGGGAGCGGTGGCTTTGTGATCGTGTCGGCGCGCAGCGCCAACGGCACAACGCTCAAGGATCTGGCTGTTGATGACGAGTCACTGGATAATGCACTGGATGAAGGCGTCCTCGTCGAGGTTGAAGCCGATCTGAAGGTGGGCGCCGGCAGCGTCAAGATCGAGTTCCTGGGCGAGGGCGATGTGGTCACGTCGACGCTGGAGGCCCGCGACGGCGAGTCGGTGACGGGCCGGGGCCAGATGGTCACCGACGTCTTTGGCGATGCCCGGTACCGGATCACGGCCACGGAGGCCAAGGACCTCGAGTACGCGATCTATTACGTGATCCAGTAGCGCCACCCGCCTGCAACGACAAACGGCCAGCAAGGGGAGTACGCTCCCCCGATGGCCGTTCTGGTCTCTGCGATGCGGACTAGGGCTTGCTCACCGTCACGCTGGTGATGCTGGCGTCGTATGTGTATCCCGATAGGGCCACGTCCGTGACCGTGAAGGTGGTCGAGGCGTAGCTCTTGGTGCGCACGTTGGTCGCCATCGCGCACTGCCTCGAGCCATCCGTGGTGCAGCTGCCCGAACCGCCGCTGCTCCAACTGCCCGTGACCACGGCGCCGGCGACGTCCGGATCCACGCTCGCGGTCACCGTGGCCCGCCAAAAGTTCTTGTTGATCGTCGCGCTGCTCCCTGCCAGACCGGACACGGTGATCGTGCCAGTCGATGCCGGCTGCACCACCAGGGTGATCGCCGCGCTGCCCGTCAGGCTGCCCGAGTCTGTGACCGACGCGGTGATCGTGTGGGTGCCGTCGCTCAGCACGGCGCTAAAGGCGCCGCCCGTGCCGATCTGGCCATCGCGGCTGGAGGTCCAGACCAGGCTGGCGCTCAGGTTGCCGTCCTGGGCATCCGTCGCCGATCCCGCGAAGGAGATCGATGTCCCCGAGTCAAAGGAGGCGTTGTTGGCCGGGCTGCTGATGCTCACCGACGGCGCGTTGTTGACCGGAGGCGTGCCGCCACCCAGGTAATCCAACGCGAGCTTGGCGCGCACCAGGCCGTAGCCGAAGGAGGTATCGCGGCCGGCGGCTCCCAGGTCCTCCGCCGTGGCCTGCATCGCCCCGCGGATCTGCGCGGCGCTCCAGGACGGGTTGGCGCTCCAGATCAGCGCCGCGACGGCCGAGACGTGCGGCGTGGCCATCGAGGTGCCGCTCATGTATGCATAGCCGTTAGGTGGATAGGTACTGAGCACGCTGACGCCCGGGGCGGCCAGTTCCACCTGGTCGTTGCGCTGCGAGAAGGATGCCAGCGTCTTGGACGAGCTGACCGCGGCCACCGAGACTACCGAGGCGTACGAGGCCGGGTAGGAGTAGGAGGTATTGCCGTCGTTGCCCGCGGCCGCCACGCTCAGCACGCCGCCGGCATAGGCCGCGGCAAAGGCCGCGTTCTCGTTGGAGACATAGCTCCCGCCGCCCAGGCTCATGCTCACCACATTGGACCCCGCGGCCACGCAGCGGTTGAGCGCGTCCACCAGATCGGAGGAGGTGGTCCACCGGCCCGAGTCGTTAAAGATCTTGATGATATAGAGCCCGACGGTGCCCGGGGTGACGCCCACCACGCCCAGGCCGTTGTTCTGGGCCGCGATCGTACCGCCCACATGGGTGCCGTGGCCGTAGCCATCGGTACTCCAGCTCGCATCCACCTGCGAGTAGCCGCCCGCGGCGTCCGGCAGGTCCTCGTGTGATTGCTGGTAGCCGGTGTCGATGATGCAGACGGTGCGTCCGGCGCCCGT
>JAAZBY010000632.1 GCA_012513595.1 Chloroflexota bacterium | reverse complement strand
CGGCGCTCCCGTCATAGTACCCCACCCAGCCCTGCGCGGTCGGCACCAGGCAGCCCAGGCGCGCGGCGTAGGCGTCCCAGGCGCCCGGCTGGGGCGAAAAGACGTCCCCCAGCCACTGGTACGAGCGACCGTCGCCGCTCACGGCCAGCCCCGTCGATGAGAGAGTCAGGCCGGTGTTGTAGACGTCGGCCGTGGCGTGGAGGCACCCCCGCTCGGAGGCGGGCACCTCGACGCGCACCGCGTAGGAACAGAGCATGCAGTACAGCCCGTTGACCACCATCACCCAGGGGTCCTTGATCCCCTCAGAGGCGGTATCCGCAGCCGTGAGAAGGGGTCGGCGCGCTGCGGCGTCGAAACCGGAGGGGCCGTCCGCCTCGATCACGTCGATGCGCCAGCGGCCGTCGGCGGGGTCCACGTAGCAGGGGTACAGGAGCCACTTGCCGTCCAGCGCCTTCGTCAGGGAGAACCGCTCTACCGAGGCGGAGCCGAACTCTTCCTTGCGCGCCGCCCAGATGGTGCGAAAGGCCACCCCGTCGCTCGACTCGGCGATGTAGCACTCTCCGCCGCGCACCGGCCGCGGCCGCCGCACCCGGTAGGAGAGGTAGAAGCGTGAGGTGGCCGCGTCGTAGAGGACGCTCGGCGCCCCTGCCCAGTGCCCGGGCCCCTCGCCGGCCGGGGCAATGACCGTCTGGCCCTCGGCCGGGTCGAACAAGAGCGCCCGGCCATAGTGCTTCCGCTCGCTTGGTGCGTTGATCATCGTGCAGTGCTCCTGGGAACTCGTCGTAAAGCTACAGACCGCTCACTGAGACCTCGCCGGGCGACGGCTGGACGGCCAGGGGCTTGGGCACACGCAGAGTCACCGTCGTCCCCTGCCCCGGCTCCGAGATGATGTGGAGCTGCGCGGACACCTGCGCGGCACGCTCGTACATCCCCATGAGCCCCAGGTCGCTCTCCGCGTCGGGCGCTCCGTTGCGTGGGGGCTGAAACCCGGGGCCGTCGTCCTCGACCATCAGCATGATACCCCAGGTCTCGTAGAAAAGCGCCACGTTGATGTGCTCCGCCGTGGCCGCGTGCTTGCGCACGTTGTTCAGCGCCTCCTGGCAGACCCGGTACACCACAAGGTCCAGGTCGGCCGGCATGGGCTCCTGGCGGCCGACGACCTCACAGTGTACCTGCGCCCCGGCCAGATGGCGAGCCAGGTCGTCGGTCAGCATCTGGACGGCTGAGGGCAGGCCGAGGTCCTCGAGCGCTGCCGGGCGTAGGCTGTTGGAGAGACGCCGCACCTCGCTGAGCGTCTGCTGCGCCATGCGCTGCAGCTCTGCCAGGCGCTGACGGGCTGCCTCAGGGTCAGCCTCCAAGGCGTTAGCGCATAGCTCCAGGCGCTGCGTGAGGGCTACCAGGTCTTGCACGGTCTCGTCGTGCAGGTCGCGAGACAGGCGCTTGCGCTCCTCCTCCTGAGACACAAGCACCTGCCGGGCGTAACGGCGGAGCGCCGCACGCTGCTCGGCGAGGCGGGCGACCATGGCGTTCACCGCGCGCATCAGGACGCGCAGATCCGGCGGCCCCTCTTCGGCCAACGGCTGGAAGGGCTGCCCCTCCGCCACCCCCTGCCCCGCGGCGACAAGGGCGGTGAGCGGGCGCGTCACCCCGCGGAGGCTGGCGAACAGGAGCAGCAGCGAGAGCCCAAGCCCCACCAGCATCAGCCCGGCCACCGTCCACCGGTAGGGGGCGATGGTGGCCAGGATCGGGCGCCAGGGCTCCTCGACGATCAGGGCCCACGGAATGCCCGGCAACGGCGCCAGGGCCGCCACGACTTGCTCGCGCGTGCCGGCAGGACGGTACAGGATACTGCGCGCCCGTCGATCGCGGGCGAGGGAGCGCAGTGCCACATCGCCCTGGATGCTCTGCCCCACGCGCCAGCGCTGCGGGTGAAACAGGATCGTGCCGGCGCTGTCGATCAGGTAGGCACGGCCCGCCTGGACCTCCCCGAGCAGGGCCAGGCCAGGCGCCCAATCGTCCCGCTGAAGGTTGATCTCCCCGGCCAACACCCCCTCAATCGATCCCTTCCGGCTCAGCGGGACCGCGATCGCGATGCGGGGTGGCTCGCCAGCGGCGCCTTGTGGGAGCGTGGTAAACAACGCTCCCCCGCCGGCGATCACCGGGAGCAAGTACCCTCGCGAGGCCAGGTTCTGGCCAAGGGCGTCCCGCGCCGAGGGCGTGGCGGCCAGCACGGTGCCCCGGCGGTCGAGCAGGCGCACGCCGCCACCAAAGACCGCTAGGCTACCGGCGCGCTCTGCGAGGGTGCCTTGTTGCCGCGACATGTCTCCACTGGCTGCGGCAAGCTCGCCCGCCACAGACTCGAGCAGTCGTTGATGGCTCTGCAGGTTGCCCGCCACGGCCGCGGCAGCCAGCTGCGAGAGGGACGCCTGCCGCTCGAGGACGATCCCGCGGGGAATGACCGTGAGGGCGTAGGCACCCAGGCCGATGCTGGCCAGGGCAAAGAGCGTCAGAGGCAGAAAGGTGGCCAGGGCAATGCGGTACTGCAGGCGAAGG
>JAAZBY010000631.1 GCA_012513595.1 Chloroflexota bacterium | reverse complement strand
TGCGGCGTGCGGCGGGCCAGGACGTCCACATCCAGCCCGCCCAACACTCCGAGGCGGCCCTCGTAGCGTTCCTGGAACTGCGGGGCGGGCAGGATGGCGTCCTCAAACGAGTGCTTGGCATCGATGCCCACTTCCTCAATCAGGATGTCCATGATCTGGGAAAGGTTCCCGCAAGAGTGCAGAAAGTAGGGCAGCCCGCGCTCATGGGCCAGCGCCGCATAGCGCCTGTGCCAGGGCAGCGTCAGCCGGCGCAGCGCCTCGGGCGGCAGCAGGGTCGCCGAGCGAAAGCCCATGTCGTCCCCGGGGAAGATGGCCACCACGCCGTCCAGATCCACCAGGTTCCGGTAGACCTCCAGCACGCAGGCGCCGATCCTCTCGGCCACTGCGGCCACCAGGTCGGGCTGATCGTACAGCGCCAGGCAGAGCCCCTCGTACGACATCAGCGCCGAGAGATGCTCGTAGACGCCCCCCGCGTGGCAGACCATGAGCCCCATCCCCTCCGGCGGGTGCGCGGAGAGGTACTCATAGTCGGCCAGATACTCTGGCGTCACCCGTGGCCAGTCGTAGCGCTCCAGGTCATCCCAGGTGGCGATGGTGCCATGGTGCTGGTCGCGCCAGGCGCGCCGGCCGCCGAGGGTGGTCGCGTCAGTGCCGACCAGGTCGCGCTGGGCAAAGGACAGCGCCCGCTCGTAGCGGACGCAGTCGTAACCAAGACGGTGCCAGAACAGAATGGCGTTACCCAGATAGGCTTCCTGAGAGGCGCGGTCGCCCGCCTGGGGAGCCACCCAGCACCCGCCGAGCAGGTTCTCGACGATCGGTTTCCGCAGCGCGTCGTCGACCAGGTACTCGACGAGCGGCGCGCGCCCCGGCCGCACCCGGCCCATGATCGTGTCGACAAAGCGGCGCCCGTCGGGCGTGGGCGTGGCCACGGGCAAGGCGCGCCAGGCCTTGGGCATCGGTTGCCTCCTCAGTGGATGGTATAGCCGCCATCGACGAGCAGCAGATGCCCGTTGATCAGGTCAGCGGCCGGCGAGAGCAGGAAGCGCACCGCGCCCAGTATGTCCTTGGTGGTGCCAAAGCGCCCTGACGGGATGCGCGGCAGGTTCTGGCCGATGAACTCCTCGCTGGTGAACATCGAGGTGGTCAGCGGCGTCGACACAAAGGTCGGCCCCACCGCGTTCACGCTGACGCCGCGCGGCCCCAGCTCCAGGCCAAAAGCCTTGGCCATGTGGGCGACGCCCGCCTTGGTGATCGCGTAGATGGAGCGGTCCTGCATCGCCACGGCGGCCAGCTGGGAGGCGATGTTGACGATCCGCCCGCCGCCCTGGGCGACCATCTGCCGCGCCACAGTCTGCGTGCAGAAAAAGACACCCTTGAGGTTGACCGAGACGATCTTGTCCCACTCGGCCTCGGTGTAGTCGAGAACCGGCTTGCGGATGTTCACGCCGGCATTGTTCACCAGAAAGTCGAGCAGGCCGAACTCCTTCACGGCGGCAGCCACGCCCGCCTCGATAGACGCCACCACGGTGACGTCCATCGCCACGATCAGGGCGCGCCGCCCCTTGGCGCGCACCAGGGCGGCCGTCTCCTCCGCAGCGGCAGCCTGCCCGGGCAGGTCCGCAATGACGATATCGGCGCCCGCCTCAGCGAGGCCTTCGGCCAGCTCCCGGCCGATGCCGTTGGCTGCGCCGGTTACCATGCCCACCTGGCCGTCCAGACGGTAGCTGACAGTGTCACTCATATTCGCCGCCTCCTTGCGTGCCGCGCGGAATGTCCGTAACCGTGAGCTATGATAGCGCAACGACCGGGGATCTGTCGAGCCGCGGCGTTGGCCCGCCGCCCGCGCCCGGCTATACTGAGGTGGTCATCAAGCAAGGAGGAAGCCTTGGCCATCATCGTCAAATCGGCGGCGGAGATCGCCACCATGCGCGCCGCCGGCCGCATCAACGCCCTGGCGCTCGAGGCCGTCGCGCGCGCCGTACGCCCCGGGATCACCACGCTGGAACTAGACGCCATCGCCGCGGACGTCATCCGCACCCACGGGGGCAGGCCGGCCTTTCTGGGCTACCCCAACCGCAGTTTCCCCGACTTTCCCTACCCCGCCACCATCAACGCCTCGATCGATGGCGAGCTGGTCCACGGCATCCCCGGTAACCGCCGCCTGGCCGAGGGGCAGATCCTCAGCATCGACTGTGGCACCATCTGGAAGGGCTACGTCGGCGACTCGGCAGTGACGCTGCCCGTCGGCTGCGTGAGCGCCGCGGCAGAAGGGCTCATCGCGGTGACCCGTGAGGCGCTGCACGTGGCCATCGCCGCCTGCCGGCCGGGGAAACGCTTCGGCGACGTGTCCGCAACGATCCAGGAATATGTCGAGTCACGTGGGTACCAGGTCGTGCGCGAGTACACGGGCCACGGCGTCGGCCGCGACATGCACGAGGATCCCCTCATCCCCAACTGGGGGACGCGCAACCGCGGGGCACGGCTCAAGTCGGGCATGACTTTTGCCCTCGAGCCGATGGTGACCATCGGGCCGCCGGAGCTCTATGTCGGTAGCGACCGTTGGACGGTGGCCACCGTCGACGGTGGGCTCTCGGCTCACTTTGAGCACACCATCGCCGTCACTGACGGCGAACCGCAGATTCTTACCCTGCCATAGTACCGGCGCGGAGCGCCCCGCCCGCTGCCCGGGACAAGAGCCCTCCGGTTGCCACCGGGTGGGCGCCCATCTATAATGGGCTCAAGAGCAGGGAGTCATGCAATGGGGGCCTCCGCATGCAGTGCCCGTGCTCATCCGCTCGGCGGATCGAGGTCTGGCACGCCCGGAGGCCCGGGGCACGATCGCCAGCCCTGGCACACCGTGATCCGTTCGACTGCGCCCGGCATCATTACGTCGTTGACACAAGGGGGATCTTGGTGCCAACTGGAGACAGGCTGACCTTTGTGGGGGAGATCATCGGTGCGGTAGACGCTTTTCTCGATCGCTACGAGCACGAGCGCGGCGCGCCGTACACGCCCCAAGAGCGCGCCCTGGTCGCCTCCTACGTGCTGGGGGTGATGCGCACGGACATCAACGCCCTTTGGGAGGAGCTGGCCTCGGCGAGCGTCTTTGAGGGCCAGGATCCTCGCGCCCTGTTCGCCGAGCAGGCGGCGCTCACTGCGGAGGAGGACTGCGCGCTGCGCCGCGAGGTACGGGAGGAGCTGTCTGCCAGGGGGTGGGCCAGCGGTACCCCGTCCTGAGGCATCGACGCGGTGACTCAGGCCGGGGCGCGCAGCTGCCGGTAGAGGGCCTGCAAGTTGTCCTGGTGGAGCCTGCTCACCAGGCCGTCAAGCGGAATGCGCGAGAGCCCGCAGGACTCGATATCGATCTCGGCCAGCTCTTCCGGGGAGCCATCGCGCGCCACCAGCTCGGTCACCCGGGCCACAATGGCATCCAGATAGGCGATGCTGGCGTCGACCGTCTCCTGCACCTCGCCACGCAGCAACACATCGCCATGGCCCTGCACAACAAAGTCAGGCTTGAGCGCCAGGAGCGTGCGCAGCGCCCGGCGCATTTGATCCGCGTTCCCCGCGGCGATGTAGGGAACGGGCATCACCGTATCACCGGTGACCAACACCTTATCCCCGAGGGCAAAGACGGCGATGGCGTCCGGCGAGTGGCCGGGAGTGTGGATCAGGCGCATGTGGCGCTCGCCCAGGCGCAGGTGCATCTGCCGCTGAAAGGTCATGTCGGGCAGCCTGAGTTCCACCTCGGCGAGGGCCGGGGTATCGCGCTTGGCGCGCGCCAGGTTCTGGCGCCCGGTCCTGGCCATCAGTTGGCGGCAGGCGTCGTGGCTGATCACCTGCGCGCTCGGAAAAAAGCAGTTGCCCAGCACGTGGTCGGCGTGATGGTGGGTGTTGATCACATAGCGGACGGCGTCAGGCCCGAGCCTCTCCTCCACGAACGCGGCGATCTCGCGGCTCTCCGCGGGGAACGGCATCGTGTCGACGACCACGGCGCCCGCCGCAGTTAGGAACACCGTCGCGGTGACCTGTGCGTACAGGCCACTGACGAATACGTAGATACCCTCTTCAACCCTGTCAATGCGCACGGCTCATGCCCTTTCAGTATAGCGCGGCGAAGATAGCACAGCGGCGAGGGCGTGTCAAGGGTACCGGCGCCTGGAGGTAGCATGATCCTCGAACGGATCCGACAGCAGTACCCGCAGCTATCCCGCAGCCAGAGGCGGCTGGCCGACTTTTTGGTGGGCTCGTACCAGAGCGCCGCCTTCATGACGGCGGCGCGCGTGGCCGAGGCCGTCGGCGTCAACGAGGCCACCGTGATCCGGTTTGCCCAGCGCCTTGGCTACGCGGGCTTTCCGGCCATGATCGAGGACGTGCAGCAGATCGTGCACCTGGACCTGGCCCCTGGCGGCCGCCTCGACGAGGGCAGCCCCTCCGAAAACCTCTTCTACCTGGCCATGGCTGGCCAGGCCGAGCTGCTACAGCGCACAATGCGCCAGGTCCCGCCCGACGTGGTGTCAGCCATCCGTCAGGCGCTCCTCGGGGCCGATTGCATCGTCATAGTCGGCCAAGGCAGGACGGCACCGCTGGCCGCTTACCTC
>JAAZBY010000630.1 GCA_012513595.1 Chloroflexota bacterium | reverse complement strand
TCGCGCCCGCCACCAGGACCTCTTCCAGCGCTTTTTCTCCGAGAACCGCGCCCTGGCCGCCCGGCAGGTGGCGGCAACCCTCCTGGCCACCGCCACCGGCGCCGCCGGCACCCTGGCGGGCTACTGGCTGGTGTTCGACCAGGCCGCCCGCCGGCCCCTCACCATCGGCGATTACTCGCTCCTGGTGGGCGCCATGGCCACCGCCCAGGGCACCTTTGGCGCGCTCCTCGGGGCCCTGGCGGAGCTACGCACCGAGTGCCTCTACCTGGATAACCTCGCCGAGTTCCTCGCCTTGCCTGCGCCGGAGGAGGCCAGCCGCCGCGAGTGGACAGCGAGCATCGAGCGGGTGGCCCTGCACAACGTCTCCTTTCGCTACCCCGGCACCGAGCGCCTGGTGCTCCGCGACGTCTCCTTCGAAGTGCGCCGCGGCGCGGCGCTGGGCATCGTCGGCCTGAACGGCGCCGGCAAGACGACGCTGATCAAGCTCCTCTGCCGCCTGTACGAGCCGACCGCCGGCCGGGTGCTCATCAACGGGGAGGACGCCGCCGCCTACACCCCCCGCTCGGTGCAGCGGCGGGTGGCGGCCCTCTTTCAGGATTTCGGCGTGTTCAGCCTCACCGCGGGAGAGAACATCGCCATCGGCCAGGTGGACGACCTGCACAACCAAGCCGCTGTCGAGGAGGCCGCGCGCCTGGGGGGTGCGGCGGACCTCATCGGCGCGCTCCCGGAGGGCTATGACACGCTCATCGGCCGCGCCTTTGCCGGCGGCGTGGCACCGTCGGGCGGGGAGCTGCAGCGGCTGGCCCTGGCCCGGGCCCTGCGGCGCCGGGGAGACCTCCTGATCCTCGACGAGCCCGCTGCCGCGCTGGACGCCGAGGCGGAAGAGCGCCTATACTCGCTCTTGCTTGAGGACAAGGCGGAGCGGATCACGCTCCTGGTTTCCCACCGGTTCCCCGCCACGCGGACCGCCGATCGCATCCTGGTGCTCCGGCAGGGGGCCTGCGTGGAATTGGGCAACCACGATGAGCTACTGGCGCGGGATGGCCTCTACGCCCGCCTCTATCGCGCCCAGACCCGGCGCTACCCGGCTGCCGGACGGGAGGGCGCAGCGTAGCGAGGCCGCACATGATCGGGAGGTGCGTATGAAGCCACGTTATGTCGTCAACGTCCACACCCACCTGCACAAGGGCCAGGATATCGCCGCGCGGGTGCGGCTCTGGCGCGAGTGCAACCTGCGCAAGGTGTGTATCCTGTGCATGCCCGAGTACCCCTCCGGCGTGCAGCGGGCGTCGGAGGGCCTCACCAACGAGGAGTTCCTGCCCCTGCTCCGCCAGTACGGTGACATCATGGTGGGCATGGGGGCCCTGAACCTGTTCGACAAGTGCGACGGGCCCGACAAGGTCGACTGGCTGAAAGAGCACGGCTTCACCGGGCTCAAGGGCATCTTTGCGTCGCGCCCCTACAACCACGAGGCCTACTTTCCGCTCTACGCCCGCGCCGAGGCGTTGTGCATGCCGATCCTCTTCCACACCGGTTGGCTGGCCAGCGCCCTGGACGGCACCGACGGGGTGCTCGGCGTCAACGCCGACAACTACCGCCCCTACCGCCTGGACAAGATCGCCCGGGCCTTCCCCAACCTCAAGATCATCGGCGCGCACCTGGGCAAGCCCCACGCCGAGGAAGCCCTGCAGATGATCGACGCCTTCCCCAACGTGTACTATGACTTTTCCGGTGGGTCGGGCAAGAAGAAGCACTGGCGCTGGATCCTCAAGGCCCTCTCGCCGCTGCCCGGCGCCGACATGGCCGATCCGTCGGAGAACCTGGCCCTGGGGTACTTGACCAAGCTCTGCTTCGCCACCGACAACCCCGAGCCACCCATCTGGCTCGAGGCCGCCGAGCACGTCCTGGACGGCCTGCAGATCCCGGACGATCTGCGCGAGCGGTACTACTGGGGGAACGCCTGCGAGGTGTTCGGCTGGACCGAGGCCGACCTGGCCTAACCACTTCTTAGAGTACGTGAAGGCGCGGGGGAGGGCCGCTGGCCCTCCCCCGCGCCGTGCCGTCTCATGGTAGCATGAGCTGTGCGCCACTGCCGAGCGGCTCAGCCCTCCTCGGCAGCCTTCCAGTGCTCCTCGCGGAAGAGCCCGCGCATGAACTCGAGGTAGCCATCCTTGCTCATGGCCGGCTGGTACGCCGCCAGGACCTGCTTGGCCCGCTCGGCGCCGTTGGCCAAGAGGTCGATCAGGGTCCCCGCAGCAACCTTGGCCGGGGTGATGTAGGCCGCCTCCGGGTCGCTGATCCGGTAGTCGGCGCCGTGGCCGGTGCCCGCCGAGCCTTTGGCCTGCGCCTCGATGGCCGGCATCAGGTGGCTCACGTCGCCCATGTCGGTCGAGCCAGCACCAAAGGAGGGCTCCCACCAGCCCTCCTCGCCCACCAGCGCCACGGCGTTCTCCCGGTAGACGGCCGTCAGCGCGTCGGCCGGGATGCGCGGCAGGTACCCGGGCAGCGTCGAGATGTGCGCCGTGGCGCCCATCGCCATAGCCCCCGAGCGGAGCGACCGGTCCACCTTCTTGGCCGCCGCCATGATCGCCTCGACGCTGGCCCCGCGGACGTAGGTCTCCAGGCGCACGTCCGCCGGGATGACGTTGACCAGCTCGCCCCCCTTGGTGATGATCGGGTGGACGCGGATATGGTCGTCGTCCTTGAACGTCTCACGGTTGGCGTCGATGGCCTGCATGGCCAGCATGGCCGCGCGCAGGGCGTTGACCCCGTCGTGCGGAGAGCCGCCGGCGTGCGCGGCAACCCCCTCGTAGCGCACCTGCTTGACCAGGCAGCCGTTGGACGGGCCACCGACCGAGAAGAGCCCCGGCTTGTCGCGGGTGGACTGGTGCGTCATCAGGGTCATGTCGACGCCGTCAAAGGCGCCCAGACGGAGCAGCTCCGGCTTGCCGCCAAGGAACTCAATCCTGCCCTGGGCACGCAGCCCCATGCGGTACTCGACCTCGACGTACTCCTCGGCCGGGACGGCCATCAGGGTAACGTTGCCGTCGAGCTCGGTCATCACGCCGCTCTCCACCAGGCCGTAGGCCAGGGCGATGAGGTTGGCGATCTGGGCGTTGTGCCCGCAGGCGTGGGCGGCGCCCGTCTTGGGGTCGGCGTCGGGGTGGGCACGCACCAAGACCGAATCGAGCTCGCCGAGGTAGGCCACGGTGGCCTCCGCACGGGCGCCCTGTAACACCCCCTTGACGCCGGTGATGGCCAGCCCCGCCGTATGGTCGATGCCGAGCTTGCAGAACCGCTCGGCCACCAACAGCGCCGTGCGGAACTCCTTAAAGCCCAGCTCCGGGTGCTGGCGGATGTCCTCACCGAGGGCGATGATCTCGTCGCGGTGGGCGTCGATGCGGGCGTAGACGCGGCTCTTCAGCTCACGAACATCCTTCACGTTCTGTCCCCTCCTCAGGCGGTGATGGTGTTGCTGGCGGCGACGGCAGAGTAAAAGCGCGCGCTATCCTTGACCAGGCGCTCCTGCGTCTCAAAGTCGACGTATACGAGGCCAAACCGCCGCGTGTAGCCGAGCGCCCATTCAAAGTTGTCCATCAGGCTCCAGGCCAAGTAGCCCCGCAGCGGCACCCCTCGCGCGATGGCCTCGTGGCAGGCGAGCAGATGCCCGCGGTAGTAGGCGATGCGCTCGGGATCGTGCACCTGGCCGTCGGGCGAGACCTGGTCGTCATAGGCGCAGCCGTTCTCGGTGATATAGATCTCGCCGGGGGCATAATCGCGCTCCAGGCGCACCAGCAGGTCCGTCAAGGCCTGCGGGTACACCTCCCAGTCCATAGCGGTGTACTCGCCTTCCGGGTGGAGCGCCTCGCAGTCCAGGAAGGCGCCCGGCCGGTGCCGGATGACCGCGCGGCTGTAATAGTTGACGCCCAAAAAGTCGGTCGGCCGGCGGATGATCTCCATATCGCCCGGGGCAACGCGCGGCACCTGGTAGCCGAACAGGCCGCACATATCCTCAGGATACTCACCCTTGTAGAGGGGATCCATGAACCAGCGGTTGGCCTGCCCGTCGTGCCGCCGGGCGGCGGCCAGGTCGGCCGGGCTCTCGGAAGCGGGGTACGCCGGGCTAAAGTTTAGCGTAATGCCCACCCGCGCCGACGAGGGGCTGGCCTCCCGGAGAACCGGCACCGCCAGCCCGTGCGAAAGAAGCACGTGGTGCGCCACCTGCAGGGCCAGGCCCAGGTCCTGCCAGCCGGGGGCGTGGACGCCCCAGAGGTTACCCAGGATGGCCACCACCCACGGCTCATTGTGGGTGATCCAGTGGCCCACCCGGTCACCCAGGCGCCGGGCGACGACGGCGACATAGTCCTGGAAGCGGTAGGCCGTGTCGCGGGCCGCCCAGCCGCCCAGGTTCTGCAGCGCCACGGGCAGGTCCCAGTGGTAGAGGGTGACGTAGGGGGCGATGTCTCTGGCCAAGAGCTCGTCGACGAGGCGGTCGTAAAAGTCGAGCCCCGGCTCGTGGACCTTCCCTGCCCCTTCCGGCAACACGCGGGGCCAGCAGATGGAGAAGCGATACGCCTGCATGCCCAGGTCGGCCATCAGGGCGACGTCGTCACGATAGCGGTGATAGTGGTCGTTGGCCACGTCGCCATGGTGCCCCCTGACGACCTTGCCCGGCCAGCGGCAGAACGTGTCCCAGATGCAGTCGCCGCGCGCCTCGCGGCCGCCCTCGATCTGGTACGAGCTGGTGGCCGTGCCCCACACAAAGCCCTCCGGAAAGCGGTACTCGGTCATGTCGGGTACCTCCTCGCTCCGCGGTCAGCCGTTGTTGCGCGGAGTGTAGGGGCGCGATGCCTCTCCGTCAACCGCCTTGGCCACCTTCCGGAGCTAGCAACATGTTCTTGTGCTAGTTGACAAACAATATCCCTTATGCTATCGTGTGGCAGAGTAAGCGGCGCCATGGCGCTCCGCCGGAGGAGGTATGTCATGCTGTCTGTACGTGATCAGGCTCCCGACTTTACCCTCACTGCGGACTCGGGTGAGCAGGTGACCCTGTCGTCTTTCCGTGGCAAGAAGGTCGTGCTCTACTTTTACCCCAAGGATGACACGCCCGGCTGCACCAAAGAGGCCTGCAGCTTCCGGGACGATTACTCCCAGTTCCTTGGCAAGGGCGCCGTGGTCATCGGCGTCAGCCCGGATCGGGAGGCCTCGCACACCAAGTTCCGGGCCAAGTACGGCCTGCCCTTCTACCTGCTGAGCGACCCGGACCACACGGTCGCCTCGGCCTACGGCGCCTGGGGTGAGAAGAAGAACTACGGCCGTACCTACGAGGGCATCCTGCGCACGACCTTCGTCATCGACGAGCAGGGGCTGATCCAGCACGTCTTTGCCAAGGTCAAGCCGGAGGGTCACGCCCAGGAGGTCCTGGCCGTCCTGTAGGCGGCGCGCATTGCCGCCCAGGGTCCTGTAGAGCTGGCAACGCGGGCTGCCCTGTCCCCCACCGCCGCAGCTATCCTCCGCGGCATACTCGTTATGTCGCGTCGGCAGGCCGGCGTAGTGCGAGGACGGCTGCTGCCCGGGAGGCCATCAGGCACAGGGGCGCGGCAGAGCTGCCGGCGCAACTTGGCCCCTCGCGAGCACGTAGTATAATGTGGGTAATCCTCATCTGTTTGCGCGCATTCACGGCGCAGGGAGGTTCCGTTGTTCAATCCACTTTACTATGTCTTCGCTTTGCCAGCACTATTGTTCGGCATGTATGCGCAGTTCCGAGTGCGTTCAGCTTATAACCAGTACTCACAGGTGCGCAACGCCCGCAACGTCACCGGCCTTTGGGCAGCCCAACGCTTGCTCAGCGTCGCCGGGCTGGACGGCGTCGGCATCGGGTCGACGCCCGGCCAGCTCTCCGATCACTACGACCCGCGCAGTAAGCAGCTGTACCTGTCGGAAGACGTGGCCCGCGTGCCCTCGGTGGCCGCACTGGGCATCGTGGCGCATGAGATCGGCCACGCCCAACAGGACCAACAGGGCTACGTGCCGCTCAAGCTCCGTGGCGCGATGGTCCCCGCGGTGCAGATCGGCTCTTGGGTGGGCCCGATCCTTTTCATCGTCGGTATCTTGCTCAACTTGGCCAACCTGCCGCTGGTGGGGCTAGTGCTGTTCTCGCTGACCTTGGTGTTTGCCCTGGTCACGTTGCCGGTGGAGTTCAACGCCTCTAGCCGGGCGGTGGCCCTGCTGCAGACTTCCGGGATGATCAGCAGCGCCGAGGAGCGCGGCGTCCGCCGCGTCCTGTCGGCCGCGGCGCTGACCTACGTGGCCGCCGCGGTGCAGGCGCTCTCGACGATCCTGTACTATATGACGATCCTGAGCGGCCGGCGGCGGCGCTAGCCCGAGCCTGTTCGAAGGCACGTGGGCAGGCGGCGGCCTGCCGCAGCGTGGGTAGGTGCACGGCACAGTGACGAGCAAACCAAGAACGATAGCGCAAGAGGACAAGGCCACGCTGTTGGCCTTGTCCTTTGACGAGATGACCGTTCTCCTGCGCGGTTGGGGTGAGCCGCGCTTCCGCGGAGAGCAACTCTGGCAGGGACTCTACCGGCAGCTGGCCGCCGGCCCCGAGGAGATGACCACGCTGCCCCGGCATCTGCGCCAACGCCTCGTCGAGGAGGCCGACTGGTCCCCGCTGGAAGCCCTGCGCGACGAGAGCACCGATGACGGCCTGACCAACAAAACCCTGTTCCGCAGCGCCGACGGCCAGACGTTCGAGACCGTCCTCATGCGCTACCCGGACCGCAACACGGTGTGCGCGTCCTCGCAAGTGGGCTGTGCCATTGGCTGTCCCTTTTGCGCCACGGGCCAGGCGGGCTGGGTGCGCTACCTGTCGACGGCCGAGATCACCGCCCAGATCCTTGCCGCAGCACGCCGCCTGGCGCACGAGGGGCGCCCGCTCACCAACGTGGTCTTTATGGGCATGGGGGAGCCCCTGCTGAACTATGAGGCGGTGTGGGGCGCCATTCGCAACCTGAACGACGAGCGCGGCCTGGGGCTGGGCATGCGCCGCTTTACGATCTCCACGGCCGGGATCGTCCCGGGCATCGAGCGCCTGACGGCCGAGGGCACGGGGGTGGGGCTGGCCATTTCGCTTCACGCCGCGGACAACGCCCTGCGTGACCGGCTGGTCCCCATCAACCGCCGCTACCCCCTCGAGGGCCTGCTCGAGGCGGTGGCTCGCTACGCCGAGCACAGCGGCCGCCGCCCGACTTACGAGTACGCCCTGATCGACGGCGTGAACGACTCGGACGCCCACGCCCAACGCCTGGTGGAACGCCTCCGCGGGACGCTCTGCCACGTCAACCTGATCCCTTTGAACGCCACGGGTGACGCCGCCCTGCGGCCTTCGCCGGCCGCACGGGTGCAGCGCTTCCGCGCGATTCTGCAGCGCGGTGCGATCGAGGCCACCGTGCGAGTATCGCGCGGGGCCGAGATCCGCGCCGGCTGCGGGCAGCTGCGCGGCCGTGCCGCCGCCCCTCAGAACGGAGAACGGTAAATGCTGGAACGCAGAATCCTCTTTGCTCCTTCGATCCTGTCCGCCGATTTCGCCCGGCTCGGTGAGCACGTGCGCGAGGCGGAAGAGGCCGGGGCCGATCTCTTGCACATCGACGTGATGGACGGGCACTTTGTCCCCAATATCACCATCGGCCCCCTGGTCGTGCGCGCCCTGCGGCCCGTGACCGGGCTGCCGCTGCACGTCCACCTGATGATCGAGCAGCCCGAGCGCTACATCGACGATTTCGCCCGGGCGGGCGCCGATCTGATCACGGTGCACGTGGAAACCTGCCCGCACCTGCACCGCACCCTACAGCAGATCCGCGAGGTGGGAGCGCTTCCCGCGGTGACGCTAAACCCTGCCACGCCGCTTTCCAACCTGAGCGAGGTGCTCGCCATGGTGGATACGGTGCTGATCATGACCGTCAACCCGGGCTTTGGTGGCCAGGAACTGATCCCCGCCACCCTGGACAAGGTCCGCCGCCTGCGCCAGATGCTGGACGAGCGCGGCCTGCGGTGCACCATCGAGGTGGACGGGGGCGTGAACGAGGAGACGATCCGCAGCGTCGTGGAGGCCGGCGCCGACTCACTGGTCATGGGTTCGGCGATCTTTGGCAGCCCGCATGGGGTGCGCGGCGCGATCGAGGGGTTGCGGGCGCGGCTCGCCTAGTGGCGCCCGCGCGCATATAAAGAGAGCCAGCCCGCATGCGGGCTGGCTCTTCTGATCGGTACCGATAGCGCTTGCCGGGGCGCTAGCCCTTGTTCATGGTGCGCAGGCAGCGGGCACACACCGTGACCCTCTGCGGGCGCCCATCGATCATGACGATGGTGGTCTGGATGTTCGGCCGAAACGCCCGGTTATTGTGCCGCTTGGAAAAGCTCACCGTGTGCCCAAACTGCGGTTTCTTGCCGCACTTTTCGCAGACAGCCATGATCCACCACCCCTTATCCCCTGCGCGCGGCACCAGCGTGCCGGCAGATTTGGCCTCAAAGCGGCGGTTATGATACCATACACCGGTTGCACGTGCAAACCGGCGCCCACTCTTGCTCTGGCGAACCGGCAGCGCCCTGCCGGCGGCCGGGTGGAGCCAGGCGAGTTCCCGGCGGGCGACGCGGTGTGCCGCCCGACCATCGGGGCGAGCGGCGACAGCGGCACCCGGCACACCCAGACGTCCGTCTCGATACCGCGACGAGGAGACATATGCACGCAGACTCTCCCATCGGCAAGATAGAGATCTCTCCCAGGGCCATCGCCAGCATCGCCAGCGAGGCGGTTCTCAACTGCTACGGCGTGGTGGGCATGTCCGCGACGACCCTGAAGGACGGCATCGCCGAGATCCTCCAGGTCGAAAGCTCGCACCGCGGAGTGGTGGTGGATGTGGTCGAAGGGCGTATCGTCATCGACCTCTACGTGGTTATGGAGTACGGAACGCGCATCTCCATGGTAGCGCAGAACGTGATGGAGAACGTGAGCTTTGCGGTAGAGCGCTCTCTGGGCCTCCCTATCGCCGCAGTGAACGTCCACGTTCAGGGGCTACGCATCTCTAATAGCGATTAGGCCAGCCGTCTGGTCTGTGTCATCGGAGGATCGTCGTTTTGAGCGAGCATCCCGCCAATCCCCAGCATCAGGACAAGAACAACGAGGACCGCATAGGTCCCCCGACGGAGGCGCGTACCAGCACGGCAGCCTGTAACAGCCAGTGCTTCATCGACGCCCTGCGGTCCGCAGGAGCCTGGCTGGACGTCAACGTGGACCTGGTCAACGCCCTCAACGTCTTCCCTGTGCCGGACGGCGACACGGGCACCAACATGTCTTTGACCATGCGGGCTGCCCTGGCAGAGCTGGACTCGAACACCTACACGGCCGTGTCGCAGGTGGCGCGCGTGGTAGCCGAAGGCGCACTGATGGGCGCGCG
>JAAZBY010000629.1 GCA_012513595.1 Chloroflexota bacterium | reverse complement strand
TTGCCGAACTGCGCACGCGAATCAACGAGGGTCTGGACAGGCAGGCCGAGATGCTCCGCGCCGTCGAAGACCAGGCCAGCCTGCTGATCATGGAGCTATCCGAGGCCGAGGACCTCGAGGCTGCCTTCCACGAGCACAAGGATGAGCTGAACAACGTGTTCTTTGGCGTGCTGGAGCGCTACCTGGCCGCGGCCGAGCCCGACAGCAAGCGGTACGGGCGTCTGCAGCGCATCCTGGAGGCGGCGCTGGGCGTGCTGGAGGAGGAGCTGCCTCCCGACGCGCGGCTGCTCAATCGGTTGGCTCGTGCCGAGTATCCCGAGGGGACGAACGCTGTCCTCGAGGAGCACCGTGGCCTCTTGACCGATACCTTCCTGGCCCAGTTCGACCGCGCCGTTGAGACGGTGCAGGCCGAGGACGTACCCCTCGCCGAGCACCTCGGGAACGTGCGTGGCCAGATCGTCGCCAAGATGACCATTCAGCGCGCCTGAGGCGCGTGAGAGGGCGTTCGCCTGGGGCCCCACGCCAGTCGCGACGATTGGCGTGGGGCCTGCCCTTTCTGGTGCCCTGCGCCGCCCCGTAACCATGGGAGGATAGCCATGGACACAACGCCGATTATCCAGACCATCGCGCGAGAGATGAGCCTGCCGCCCGGGCGCGTGGAGCGCACCGTGGCGCTGTTTGATGACGGCAACACCATCCCCTTTGTGGCCCGCTATCGCAAGGAGGCCACCGGCAGCCTCGACGAAGAGCAGCTGCGCACCATTGCGGCGCGCCTCGAGTACCTGCGCAACCTGGCGGCCCGCCAAGAAGCTGTCCTGGCATCGATCGCCGAACAGGGCAAGCTGACCGATGACCTCCGCCAGAGGATCGAGAGTGCGACCGTCCTCCAGGAGGTCGAGGACCTCTACCTGCCCTTCCGCCCCAAGCGGCGCACCCGGGCGATGATGGCCCGTGAGAAGGGGCTGGAGCCGCTGGCGGCCCTCATCCTGGCGCAGGAGGCCACCCGTGGCACGCCGGAGGAGCTGGCCGCGGCCTACCTGGGCACCGAGGTACCCACCGTGGAGGAGGCCTTGGCGGGGGCCCGCGACATTGTGGCCGAGGTGGTCGCCGAGGACGCCGACACGCGCGCCGCCACGCGTTCGGGCCTGTTGGCTCAGGGCGTCCTGAAGAGCGCCAGAGTGGCCGATGCCGCCGACGAGCGCGGCACCTACGCCGTCTACTATGACTATGCTGAGCGGCTGGCGGCCATCCCGCCCCACCGGCTGCTGGCGATCCGCCGGGGGGAGGCTGAGGGCGTCCTCAGGGTGAGCCTCGAGGCGGACGATGAGGCGTTGACGGCGGCCATCGGGCGGCGGCGGGTGAACGAGCGCTCGGTGCTGGCCGGCCAGCTGGAAGAGGCGATTGCGGACGGCTATGCGCGCCTGCTGCGTCCTTCGCTGGAGCGCGAAGTGCAAAGCGGCCGGCTGGCCGAGGCCGAGGAGCACGCCATCCGCGTGTTCGGGGCCAACCTGCGCGGGCTACTCTTGCAGGCACCGCTGCGCAACGTCCGCGTGCTGGGGCTCGATCCCGGCTACCGCACCGGCTGCAAGGCCGCCGTGGTCGACGCGACCGGCAAGTACCTGGCCAGCGAGACGATCTACCCGCACACGGGCAAGGGCGGCTGGGAGCCCGCCAAGCGTACGCTGCAGGCGCTTGTCGGGACGCACCGGGTCGACGTAGTGGCCATCGGCAACGGCACCGCCTCCCGCGAGACGGAGGCGCTCGTGGCCGAGATGATCGCCGAGGGGACCCAAGTCGCCTACGTGATGGTCTCGGAGGCGGGTGCCTCAGTATACTCGGCATCCCCACTGGCTGGTGCCGAGCTGCCCGGGCTGGACGTATCGATCCGTGGGGCGGTTTCCATCGCCCGCCGCCTGCAGGACCCCCTGAGCGAACTGGTCAAGATCGAGCCGAAGGCCATCGGGGTGGGGCTGTACCAGCACGACGTCGATCAGCGGGCCTTGGCCGCCGCCCTGGACGGCGTGGTCGAGAGCGCGGTCAACTATGTCGGGGTGGACGTCAACACCGCGTCGCCGGCGCTCTTGGGCTACGTCGCAGGCGTCAGGGCGCGGGTGGCCGAGGCGATCGTGGCCCACCGCGACGAGCACGGGCCCTTCCGCAGCCGGAAGGAGCTGAACAAGGTCAAGGGCCTGGGCGCCAAGACCTTTGAGCAGGCCGCCGGCTTTCTGCGCGTCGCCGGCGGGGAGGAACCGCTGGACAACACCGCCATCCATCCCGAGTCGTACGCCGCGGCCGATGACCTGCTGGGCCTCATGGGGCTGACGGGACGGGAGCCGGACCTGGCCGCACGCGTCCGCTCCGCGTGGGAAGCGTTGCAGGCCAAGGGGGAGAGCCTCCCCGGCCTGGCCGAGGCCCTCGGGGTGGGACTGCCCACCCTGGAAGACATGCTGGCCAGCCTGCTGCGGCCGGGACGCGACCCCCGCGAGGACCTGCCGGCGCCCATCCTGCGCACCGACGTCCTCAAGACGGAGGACCTTTGCGAGGGGATGGTGCTCAAGGGCACCGTACGCAACGTGGTGGACTTTGGTGCCTTTGTGGACATCGGCGTCAAGCAGGACGGGCTGGTGCACATCTCGCAGCTGGCCGACCGCTACGTGCGCGATCCCCTCGACGTGGTGGGCGTGGGTGACGTGGTGGAGGTCCGCGTGATCGGGGTGGACCTCCAGCGCGGGCGCATCGCCCTGAGCATGAAGGGGTGAGGGGCGAGGCCTGATCCCGCCGAGCCAAAGGACTGAGCCGTGGCGGCCCACAGCCGGCCCATCAGCCGCCCGGCGCCCTAGCGGCCGGGGCAGGCTGCTGCAGCGCTGACGACGCCAGGGGTGCCCCGCCGTCTGCCGTAGTCGATTGTCGTGTGCTTCCCGAGGGCCTACAATGCGGGGTGGAGGTAGCCAGCCATGAGCGAACAGCCCCTCGACGCCTTTCTCCCCGAGACCCGAGCCTGGTTCACGTCGCTCTACCCCGCGCCCACGCCGCCCCAGGAGCTGGGCTGGCCGGCCATCCTGCGCGGCGAAAACGTCCTCATCCTGTCACCCACCGGGTCGGGCAAGACCATGGCGGCCTTCCTATGCGCCATCGACCGCATCCAGCGGCACCTCCTGGCTAACCCGTCGCTGCCCGGCGTGCAGACGCTCTACATCTCGCCGCTCAAGGCGCTGAACAACGATATCGAGCGCAACCTGCGCGCGCCCCTATCCGGCATCCGCCGTGTGGCCAGCGGGCGCGGGGAGGAGTGGCCGCGCGTGCGCGTGGCCGTCCGCACCGGCGATACGCCCCAGTCGGCCCGGCGCAGTATGGTGACTAAGCCGCCGCACATCCTGATCACCACTCCAGAATCGCTCTACCTGATCCTCTCCAGCCCGCGGGCCTTGGCGATGCTGGCCAACGTCCGCGAGGTGATCGTCGACGAGATCCACACGCTGGTGGGCAACAAGCGCGGCGTGCACCTTTCCCTCAGCCTGGAGCGGCTGGAGCACCTGGCCGGCCGGGCACCACAGCGCATCGGCCTCTCGGCCACCCAGCGCCCGCTGGATGAGGTAGCCCGCTTCCTGGTGGGCCAGGAGTGGGCCGCCGAGCGACCCGGCGCGCCGGAGACGCTCCTGTCTCGCCCGGTGACCATCGTCGATGCCGGGCTGCAGAAGGACCTTGACCTGCGCGTCGTCACGGTGCCGGCGGATCTCCGCGCTCTGCCGGGCGGCTCGGTGTGGCCGGCGGTCATCCCGCACGTCCTCAACGAGGTCCGCCGCAACCGCACCACGCTGATCTTTGCCAACGCGCGGCGCTCGGCCGAGCGCGCCGCCGACCGCCTCAACGAGCAGTACGCCGCCGAGGAGGCCGAAGAGGTCGAGCCGGGCTCGCCCGCGCCGCTCATGGCCGACGGCGTCGCCGTGGGCAGGGGGATGTTCGGCACCGGCCGCGTGGGGGGACCGTTCCGCGCCCACCACGGGTCGGTCTCTCGGGAGATGCGCCTCGAGCTCGAGCGCGCCCTCAAGGCGGGCGAACTGCCCGCCCTGGTGGGGACCTCGAGCCTGGAGCTCGGCATCGACATCGGCTCGATCGACGCCGTGGTGCAGCTCCAGTCGCCGCACTCGGTCGCCACCGGCCTGCAGCGGGTTGGGCGCTCGGGGCACCTCGTCGGGCAGACCTCGGTGGGGCGCATCTATGCCACCTATGCCGAGGACGTGCTGGACGCAGCGGCCGTGGCCCACGGCATGCTGCGTGGCGATATCGAGCCGACCTACACCCCCACGAACTGTCTCGACGTCCTCGCCCAGCAGGTGGTGGCCATGGTGTCGATGGCCGACTGGGACGTGCCGGCGCTCTACCGCCTGGTGCGCCGCGCCTACGGCTACGCGGACCTCTCGCGCGAGGCGCTAGACGCCGTCCTGAACATGCTCAGCGGCGCCTTCCCCTCCGAGGCCTTCCGTGAGCTGCGCCCGAGGCTGATGTGGGACCGGGTCAACGATCGCTTGGCCGCCCTGCCGGGCAGCAGCCTGCTCGCCATTCGCAACGGCGGAACCATCCCCGACCGCGGCCTGTTCAGCGTCTACCTGGCGGACCGCAAGACCCGCCTGGGCACCCTCGATGAGGAGTTCGTCTACGAGACCAAGACCGGCGACGTCTTCGCCCTGGGCTCCAGCACCTGGCGGGTCCTCGAGGTCGACGAGGACAAGGTCGTCGTGACGGGGGCGGGCGGCTCCATGCCGCGGATGCCGTTCTGGCGCGGTGAGGCTCCCAAGCGGGAGTTCTACCTCGGCCGGCGGCTGGGCGAGTTCCGGCGGCTGCTGGCGGAGCGGGTTGCGGAGCTCCCGCCCTTCCCCGACGAGGTCGATGCCGACTGGCCCGCGGCGGCGCTGGCTGTGCGCGACTGGCTACGCGGCGAGTACGCCATGGACGAGAACTCGGCGCGCAACGCCATCCTCTACGTACGCCGCCAACTCGAAGCCGTGGGGGCCATCTCTTCCGACCGCACCGTCGTGGTCGAGACCTTCACCGACGCCCTCGGCGACCAGCGTCTGATCGTCCACTCCTGCTTTGGCGGGCGGGTGAACTCGGCCTGGGCGCTGGCGCTGTCGCACGCCATCCGCGAGCGCTACCGCCTGAACATCGAGACCCAGGTGAACGATGACGGCATCCTCATTCGCCTGGTGCAGGCGGATCGGGAGCTGCCGGTCGACATCGTGGCCGGCCTGGGCCCCGACGAGGCCCGCCAGCGCATCCTGCTGGAGCTGCCCGACTCGGCACTTTTCGGCGCCCAGTTTCGCATGAATGCCGCCCGTGCGCTGCTTCTTCCCGGGGCGCGCGGTAGCCGCCGCACGCCTTTCTGGCTACAGCGCATGCGGGCGAGGGACCTGTTGGCCGCGGCCAAGCAGTTCCGCGACTTTCCCATCGTCGCCGAGACGTACCGCGACTGCCTGCGCGACGTGCTCGACGTCGAGCACCTCACCGACGTCCTGGCGAGCATCGCGCGCGGGGAGGTCCGCGTCGTCGTGGCCGAGACGGTGACGCCGTCACCGGTGGCCGCCTCGCTCCTCTTTGACTTTATCGCCGAGGGGATGTACGAGGGCGACCTGCCCCGGGTCGAGCGGCAGATGCGCGTCCTGGCCATCAACCGCGAGCTGCTGGCCCAGCTGCTGGCCGATGGCTCCCTGCCCGACCTGTTGCGGCCTGAGGCGATCTCGGCCGTGCACGAGGAGCTCCAGCACACGGCAGAGGCGACCCGGGCCCGCACGAGGGAGGAGCTGGCCTACCTGTTCCAGGAGCTCGGCGACCTGACGGCCGAAGAGGTCACGGCGCGGGCCGGTGCGGAGGGGCCCAAGTGGCTACTGGAGCTGGCCGCGCAGGGGCGCCTCGTCGAGATCGACCTGCCGGCCGGCCCGGGGACGGCCCGTCGCTGGGTGCCGGTAGAGCGGCTCCCGCGCTACCGGCAGGCGTTTGGCCTCCCCGAGGTGGGGGAGCTGCCCCCCGCCGCCGCACCGCTGGCGGAGGAGACGCCTGAGGACGCTCGCAGGGCGCTCCTGCAACTCGCGCTGCGCACCCGCGGGCCCCAGACGCTGGGCGAGATCGCGGCGCGCTACGGGTTCCCGCGGGGCTGGTTGGAGGAGGCCTTGCAGGCGCTGGCCGACGAGGGGGTTGCGGTGCGCGGCTACCTGACGCCCGGCGCCCTCGAGCCGCAGTGGTGCGACCGGGCCGTGCTCGAGCGGATCCATCGGCGCACGCTGAGCATCCTGCGCCACGAGATCGAGCCGGTGAGCCTGCCGGCCCTGGCAGATTTCAGTGTTCGCTGGCAGGGGCTGCATCCAGCCGAGAAGCGCTCGGGCCGGGAGGGCCTGACCCTGGCGCTACAGCGGCTGCGCGGCCTGTCGCTGCCGGCGGTTGTGTGGGCGCGCGACGTGCTGGCCGGGCGCGTCGAGGGGTTCTCGACTTCCTTGCTCGATGGGCTGGCCGCCGAGGGCGAACTGGTCTGGGTTGCCTCCGGCAGTGGGGACGCGCGACGGGCCCGGGCGCGCCTGTTCTTCCGCGGGGAAGGTGGCCTCTTCCTGGAGGGCGAGCCGCAGGCGCCGCCCGAGCTCTCAGACGCGGCGCGCCAAGTCCTCGAGTTCCTGAGGCAAGAGGGCGCCTCTTACACGCGCGACCTACGCAGCGTGCTGGGGCTGCCGACCGAGGCGCTACAGGCCGCCCTGACGGAGCTGCTCTTGGCCGGGCTGGTGACCAACGACCGCTACGAGGTGCTGGAGAGGCTGACGGCGGGAGAGTTAGCCCCGCGCGAGGAGCGCCCCATCGCGTCTTCGCTGGATGCGGACCTCGAGGCGTGGCGGCGGGCTCGCCGTGGCGGCGTGGTACCGCTGCGCCGGCCGCCCACCGGGCGGCTGCGCCGCGCGGCGCGGCTCGCCACCCGCCGCTCGGAACCGCCCCCCGAATGGCCGGGGCGTTGGGGCGTGTTGGGCAGCCTGGCCATCCAGGGGCGGGCGCTCGCGGCGGATGAGCGGGCGGACCGCCTGGCCCGCGTGCTGCTGCAGCGCTACGGCATCGTCACCCGGGCCTGCCTGGCCATGGAAGAGTTGCCCGTCGCCTGGGCCGACCTCTACGCGGTTTATCAGCTGATGGAGCTGCGCGGCGAGGTGCGGCGCGGCTAC
>JAAZBY010000628.1 GCA_012513595.1 Chloroflexota bacterium | reverse complement strand
GAGGAGGAGGGTGCTGGCGTGGTGCGGGGGCAGCGACAGGGTTGGGCGGGCTCAGAAGGGTGGGGCAGGGCTCGGGCGCAGAGGGATATAGTATACGATCATCATAGCATGGGGCGCCCGCTGGCGCAACGGTCCGTCAGGGGCGGGGGTCTTGGGGACGGCGTTCCTGGCGCACCAGGCGTACGGCCAGCCCCACGGTGAGGGCAGCCACCCCGGCCAACAGAAGCAGGAAGAGGCGCGGATCGATCAGCGGCCGGACGGCTTCTTCCTCGGTGCTGGCTGCTGCCTCCGCCGGGGCGGAGGGACCGCCCGGGCCCGTGGCGAGCGGCGTCGCCATGCTGCCGGAGGCCGGCCCGGTCACCGCGGCGGGGGCGGCGGGTGAGGCGGCCGGGGCTGTCGGCCAGGCCGGGGCCGCCGTGGCGGGAACGGCCGTCAGGGTGCTGGCGCCAGCCGGCGTGGATACCGGCTCCGTCGTGGCGGGCGGGAGGGCAGTCGCCTCAGCCGGCGGCAGCGTCTCCTCGGGTCCCGAGGTGGCGCTGGGCTCGGGCGGGGCGGGCGTCTCCTCCGTCGGGGAAGATGGGTAGCCTGAGCCGCCGTCCGCAGTCGGTTTTGGCGTTCCGGGCAGGGGGGTATAGGGGACTAGATATCCCGGCGGGAGCGGGGTGGGGCCGTCCTGGGCCAACACCCCGGCTGGCGCGACGGCCAGCCAGCCGATGGCCAACGCCACGGCCATGATGCGCGCGAGTCTCCAGATGGGTCGCCTTCTCACAGTTCCCTAGCCTTCCCCGCCGGGCGGGTGCCGCCCGCCTCTCACCCGGGCATTGTAGACGAGTCGTGGCCCGCTGCCAAGGCATCGGGCTGCGGCTACGGGACTTGACCGCGACACGCGGCTCAGGTACAAGGCGTCCGAGATAGGTTCTCGCGGAACTGTGCCGCGGGGTGCCTCCACGCCGGCCATCACGGAGGAAAAGACATGCTGGCATGGCTAGAGCAGTTCTCACCCGTTACGCAGGCTCTGATCGCCACGCTGTTCACCTGGTTCGTCACGGCGTTGGGGGCCGCGACCGTCCTGTTCACCAAGACGGTAAACCGCCGCCTTTTGGACGGCATGCTCGGCATGGCCGCCGGGGTGATGATCGCGGCCAGCTTTTGGTCACTCCTGGCGCCGGCCATCGACCTGTCGGGCGGCTCGATCGTCCCCGCCGTGGTCGGGTTCCTGGTTGGTGGGATCGTGCTGCGGGGGATCGACCGAATCCTGCCGCACGTTCACCCGGCGCTCAGAGCGGCGGATGTGGAGGGACTGCGCACCTCCTGGCAGCGGAGTACGCTGCTGGTCTTGGCGGTGACGTTGCACAACATCCCCGAGGGGTTGGCCGTGGGGGTGGCCTTTGGTGCGGCCGCGGCGGGGCTGGGGGACGGGTCCATCGCCGGGGCGGTGGCCCTGGCCGTGGGCATCGGGCTGCAGAACTTCCCGGAGGGCGCCGCGGTGGCCATGCCGTTGCGCCGCGAAGAGGTCAGCCGCGGCAAGGCCTTCTTTCTCGGG
>JAAZBY010000627.1 GCA_012513595.1 Chloroflexota bacterium | reverse complement strand
GCCTGTCCTGCCTTGTTTGCAGCGTGGTGTGCTGACGAGTGGGGTACCCGCACGGGGTCGGGATCGGAGGGGTAGGGCTCGCAGGCATGCGGCCCAGGCGGTGCCGGCTCGCGTCCGCCTGCATCCTAGGGCCGGGCACACCCGTCGCCACAGCCCAGCCAGCCCCAGGTATGGAAGGGGGGCGCGCCCAGGTGCACGCGCCCCCGCCTTCGCCGTCGCCAGAGCCTGTGCCGGACCTACCAGGCGTAGGCCATGGGCGCCTCACCGCCCGGCCCAGGAAAGATCTCGTCGAGCCGCGCCAGGACGTCCGCCGACAGGCCGATCTCCAGCGCTCGCAACGCGGCCTCCAGCTGACCCACAGTGCGCGGGCCGATGATCGGCGCCGTCACCACCGGGTTGTGTAGCAGCCAGGCCAGGGCCACGTTGGCCGGCTCTTCGCCCAGGTCGCGGCAGAGCTCCTCGTAGGCCACTAGTTGCGCGCGCTGCGCCTCGCTGAGCTTGAGATCGGCCCGGCGGCCTCTCTCGGCCGCCGCCAGGGCGCCGGCCAGCAGCCCCCCGCCCAGCGGGCTCCAGCACATCAAGCCCACGCCGTAGGCCCGGCAGGCCGGTATCACCTCCAGCTCGATATGCCGCTTGGTCAGGTTATACACGCTCTGCTCCGACACCAACCCCAGGAAGTGGCGCGCAGCGGCCCGCTCGTTGGCCTCCACAATGTTCCAGGCGGCAAAGTTGCTGCTGCCCACGTAGGTGATCTTGCCGCTGAGCACCAGCTGCTCCATCGCCTGCCAGATCTCCTCCCAGGGCGTGCCCGGCCGCAGATGCGGCGCATCCCACAGCGCCACGTCTTTGCCGACCTGCTCCCGCTGATGCGGGGCGATCTGCCCGTGGTCGATGTGGTGCATCTGGTAGAGATCGATATGGTCCGTCTGCAGGCGCTTCAGGCTGGCCTCGGCGCCGCGGCGGATGTGGTAGGCGCTGAGGCCGCGGTTGTTGACGCCCGGGCCCATCGGCCCGTACACCTTGGTGGCCAGCACGATGCGATCGCGCCGGCCGCCCTGCGCCAGCCAGCGGCCGATGATCTCCTCCGTCTGGCCGTTGCCCTGCGGGTCCCCGTAGCGATCGGCCGTGTCTAGGAAGTTGATGCCCAGCTCCAGGGCGCGGTCCATGATGCGGAAGCACTCGTCCTCCGCCGTGCGCGGCCCAAAGTTCATCGTCCCGAGGCACAGGCGGCTCACGCGCAGGCCCGTGCGCCCCAGTTCGGCGTACTGCATACCTTCACCTCCCAGCACGTGTCACTCACAGCCCAACTTGTCGGCATTATAGGGGCGGGCGGGCGACCCTGTCCAGCATAGCAGTCCGGGCCGGCCGCGCGCAGCCTGGCACGCCGCCCTGCCCGCCCGTACAATGCCCTTATACGACGGCGCCGGGATACAGAGGAACGCCACCAGGAGGCAACACATGGAGACGCTACGCGTAGGGATCGTCGGCGCGGGTGGGATCGCCCGCCACCACCATGTTCCATCCTACAAACGCTGCCGCAAGGTGGCCGTTGTGGCCGCCTGTGACGTTAGCGAGACGGCCCTGGCCGAGATGAAGGGGCTTCACGGCATCACTCGCCTGTACCGCGACTACCGCGAGATGCTGGCCGAGGAGCAGCTCGACCTAATCAGCGTGTGCACCTCCAACGACATGCACCATCCGGTGACGATGGCGGCAATTGCGCGCGGGCTGGACGTCTTTTGCGAAAAGCCCCTGGCCCTCAACCTGGCGCAGGCTCGCGAGATGGCCGCCGCGGCCGAGGCCCATGGCACCCGTACCGGCGTGAACTTTGCGCACCGGCGCACGCCTGCCAGCAGGCTGGCCAAAGAGATCATCGACAGCGGCGCGCTCGGCCCGATCCACCAGTTCGTGGCCATCTATGCGGCCGGCGGTACCGGCTACGCCGCACGCCCGGCGACCTGGCGCAACGACCGCGCCCTGGCCGGTTACGGCGGCATGGGAGACATGGGCTCCCACATCCTCGACATGGTCGACTGGTGGCTGGGCGAGGACCCCGTCGCGGTGACGGCCCAGACGCGCACCATCGTCCCCGAGCGCGCCGATCGCGACGGCGGACTGCCCGTCCGGGTGACTACCGAGGACCAGGGCCAGCTCCTTCTCTCCTATCCGGCGGGGACCATGGGCTATGTGTACGGGGGCTACTGCTTCACCGGGCGCGGCTATGACCAGCGCATCGAGGTCTACGGCAGCGAGGGCGGGCTGATGTACAGCCAGCAGCACTCCTACGAGCTCGACGTCTTCCTCCCTGCCGAGGCGCTCAAGGAGTACCAGGCAGTGCGCCGGGGCGGCACTACCGACACGCCCTACACCCGCATCCTGGTGCCCGAGCGGCTGCACGGCCAGGTGCCCGGCCAGCCCGGGGCACGGCGCACGATTCTGATGGACTATATCGATGCCTACCGGGCGCCGGGGCCCTTTGCCTTCTCCCCCGGCTTTGGCGAGGGGCTCAAGGTGCAGGAGATCCTGGAGGCCTGCACTCTCTCAGAGGAGCGGCGCAGCTGGGTGAGCCTGCCCCTCCCCGGAGCCTGATCGCCCGCCTCGGCGCCGCGGACCGCTGCCCGTTGCCCGCCCGGGCGAGCGGCGGGCAGACGGACCCATCATCGTCGCTAGCCTCCGGAACCTCGCTTCCAGGGCGATCGTCCTACTCTTGCGAGAGCGTGACCACGTTGAGGAGAGGAGATCGATGGCCCGCGAACCAGCACGACGCCCCGGGACGCCCACCCAGCGGCGAGGCATGCACCCCCTGGCCGCCCTGGGCACTATCTCGCTCGGCATGGTAGTAGGGCTGGCCCTCCTTTGGGGAGTGGTGCTGGCCCTGCAGCATAGCTACTCGGCCCGGGTAATGCCCAACGTGACCGTCCTCGGACAGGATATCGGCGGGCTCACGGTGCCCCTGGCGGAGCTCCGCCTGGCCGGGCTGGCCGACCGCGTGGACGCCGGAGTGGCGACCCTGAGCGACGGGGAGACCGCCTGGGAGGCTCCCTGGGGCGAGCTGGGCCTGGTGCTGGACACGGCCGCCACCGCGCAAGCGGCCTTCGCCATTGGGCACGCCCCCGCCGATCGCGACCCCCGCGCCTTCCTGCGGCTGTGGGTGGCCACGCACCCGGTCGCCCCGCTCCTGAGGCTGGACGCCGAACGGGCCCGGGCGGTGCTGGAGGGGCTGGCGCCCTCCGTCGACCGGCCCGCGCTCGGCCCCAGCCTGGCCCTGCAGGGCGCTACCGTGGCGGTGACCCCCGGCTCGCCGGGGCGCGCCCTGGACGTGCCGGCCTCTCTCCAGGCCGTGGTCGCCGCTGCAAAGGCGCCCCAGGGGGCCGAGCCCGTAGTGCTGGCCTTCCGTGAGGTGCCGCCCTCGGTCTACGATCCGGCGCCGCTGCAGGCCACCATCGATAGCATGCTGGCACGCACGCTGGAGGTCACCGCCTATGACCTGCTCGCGGACCGCTGGTTCCGCTGGACACTCGAGCGCGAGGAGATCGCTCGCTGGCTCCGCCTGGAACCGCGCGATGGCGAACAGACCATCGTTCTGGACCGTGCTGCGGTGGCTGAGACCCTGGCGCCGCTGGCCGCCGAGATGGGCGAGGCGCGCGCCTTCCGGCAACAGGAGGAGGAAGCCGTCGACGCTGTCATCGCAGCCCACACTGCCGGGGGCGGCCAGGTGCCCCTCACCGTGGCCTACGCACCGGGCACCTATACGGTCCGCGCTGGGAACGTGGCGCTCGCGATCGCCGCGGCCCACGGCATGCCGTTCTATGCCCTCGCCGTGGCCAACCCGGAGGTTGACCTGAACGTGCTCCACGTGGGGCAGGAGCTGGTCATCCCCTCCCAGGACGTGTTGACGCCCCTGCCGCCGGTGCCGAACAAGCGCATCGTCGTAAGCCTCAGCGAACACCGCCTGCGGGCCTACGAAGACGGCGCCCTCAAGTTTGACTGGCTGGCCGCTGCCGGCCGAGAGAGCTCACCCACCGCTGCGGGCACCTTCCAGGTCCTGTTCAAGGAGGAGAGCGCCTACGCCAGCGCCTGGGACCTGACCATGCCGCACTTTATCGCCGTGTACGCCGCGGCGCCGGACTTTGCCAACGGCATTCACGCCCTGCCCATCCTGTCGAACGGGCAGCGGCTGTGGACCGGGGCCCTGGGCACCGATGCGTCCTACGGCTGCATCATCCTGGGGGTCGAGGAGGCCCAGACGCTCTATGACTGGGCCGAGGTGGGGGTTGTGGTCGTCATTCAGCGCTGACTGTGGCACGGCGCGCCCGGGCGCGAGCGGGCGGCACCAGCGTCGCCAGCCCGGTGAGCGCCGCGCAGTAGGCCTGCGCGATCAGGGCACGCTTGGCCTCGTCGTACGGCTGAATCTTGACCACCAGATGGTGGAGCTGCGCGGCAATCTCGGCCGAGTCCCAGTCGAGGGCCAGAACCGGCAGCCCGGAGCGTTCCAGCATGGTGCGCAGCATCGGCAGCAGGCCGCCGACGCTCCGGCAGGACAGAATCAGCCCGGCCAGCCCGGGCCGCCCTCGCTGCCGGGCCCGGACGTGGTACTCGAGCAGAGAGACGAGGCGGGCGTTCGAGTTGATGCCCACAATGACGGCGTCTCCGTCTGCCAGGTGCTCCTCATAGCCCTGTTCCAGGCTGACGACCATGACCCGTCGGATCAGGGCCGTGTCGTCAGGCGCCCGGCCCAAGGGGGTCAGCACCTCGAGGCCGGCGCCGGCCTGGGCAGCGAAATGCTCGGCCACCAGGCGCATCGTCGGTAGCGAGAGCTCGGGCATATCGGGGACGTAGCCCAGCACGCGTGGGCAGCCCGATTCCTGGCAGCGCAGCGGGTAGAGGATGGGAAACACGTTGCCAATGTAGCGCGCGACGCGTGAGGTGACCTCTTGGCCGGCCTCGCGGGGTACGCGGTTGACGATGACGCCGTCGAGGCGTTCGCCGAGGTGCTCGAGCATGAGGATGTGGGGCACCATGTGCTCCAGGCCGCCGACGCCCTCGCCCCGCACGACCATCACCAGCCGCAGCGGAACGCCCATGGCGCGCAAGAGGCCGGAAACCTCGCCCCCCGACACGCCGCCCACCGAGCCGACGCCGAGCTGGCCGGTGCCCTCCATGACCATGATCTGCTTGCCGCGCGCCACCCGGCAATAGGCGGCGCCGATCCTGGCGAGGTAGGCATCGCGGACCTGACGGGGGTTGCCGCAACAGGAGGCGTCGATGCAGTCTTCGGTGCGGCCGCTGCTCCACAGAACGGGGCTGACGTCAGCGGGGGCACACATGGGCAGGCCCAGCAGCCCGGTCACCAGGATGGCGTCACGCTCGGCCACAGCCGGCTGGCCCTGAGCGTCGGTGACGCGGCGGGCATCCTGGCCCACAGGCTTCATGTAGCCAATCTCGTCCGGGGCATAGCCGTAGTCGCCCGAAAGCAGCTTGCTGATGATGCCAATGCTGGCCACCGTCTTGCCGCAGTCGCGCGAAGTGCCCAGGACGAACACGGTCACTGGGAAAGTGCTGGCGCCCATGGCCTGTTCCTCTCACCCAAGGGGGTGAGGTGAACACGGAGGACGGTATTGCTTATGGCGATAGTATACCCCCGGCATAGCCAAGTCAAGCGTACTACAAGGCGCGCAATATGTTGACATGGCCCCCCTCGTGGGTCATCATGGGCGCGGTGCTCTGCTGCGCCAGGAGGTGCCCATGCCCAAAATCGCGGTCGCCGGAAAGGGCGGCGTTGGCAAGACCACCTTCACCAGCCTGCTGGCCTACGTGCTGGCGGCACGCGGGCAGCAGGTGGTGGCCATCGATGCCGACCCCAACCCCACCCTGGGGCAGGCCCTCGGTTTCCCGCCGGCCCTCCTGGCCGGGCTGACGCCCATCGTCGAGATGGCGGCCCTCATCGAGGAGCGCACCGGCGCCAGGCCCGGTGAGAGCGGCGCCTACTTTCGGCTCAACCCCCGTGTGGACGACATCCCGGCCCGCTTTTCGGTGGCCCACCGCGGTGTGCGCCTCCTGGCCATGGGGGGCGTCCGCGGGGCGGGGGCCGGTTGCGTCTGCCCGGAGAACACCATGCTGCGCACCCTGGTCACCCACCTGTTGCTGCGGGAACGCCAGACCGTGTTGATGGATATGGTGGCCGGGCTGGAACACCTGGGCCGCGGCACCGCCGCCGCCGTCGACGTCATGTTCGTCATCATCGAGCCCGGGCAGCGCAGCATCGCCGTGGCGGCCGACATCGCCCGCCTGGCCGCTGACCTGGGCATCGCTAGGGTGTGGGGCGTGGCCAACCGCGTCCGGGGTGAGGCCGACCTCGGCTATGTGCGCGCGGCGCTGCGCGAACCGACCCTGGTGGGCTGGCTCCCTTACGATGACCGGGCCATCGAGGCGGACATGGCCGGCCAGGCCGTCTACGACGCCTCCCCTGAGCTCGCCCGCCGCGTCGCGGAGATCGCCGCCCAGGCCGGGCTGCTGAGTGGGGCACCCGCCGGGTAAGCGCGGGCAACCCGCCGGCATGTCGCTTCTTTGCCCGCCCCAGGCGGGGCGGGTATACTCGGGCCGTTCCCCTGTTCGCACCCAGGAAGGATCGATGAACGCTCGGGACCCCAACCAGGCTGGCCGCAGCAGGCCGCGCGCCAGACGCCTGCTCGTCGATGGGCGGGCGCCGGCCGGCTGCCGCCGGGCACGGGCCTGACCATGCCGAGCCTGGCACCTCCCTCGTCGCCCGCCCTCCGCGCGGGAGGAACCCCGCGCCTGCCGGTGCAAGCCGCCCGGCCGCTGCTATCCGCCGCCGGCCTGGCGGCCCTGGCCCTCTGCATCGCCCGGGCGCCGCTGGGCCTCTCTGCGCTACTTCTTGCCGCCTCCGTCGGCAGTGTGGCCGTCCTCCTGCGCCCCACGCTGGGGCTTTACGCCCTGGCCTTCGCGGTGCCCTTTGGGTCATTGCGCGAGCTGTCGGTGGGCGGACTCACGCTGGGGGCCAGTGAGTTGCTGGTCCTCGGCGTCACGGCGGCCTGGCTCATTCGGCAGGTAGCCTTCCGCCAGGTCCGCATCGCCCGCACCCGGCTGAGCCTGGCGCTGCTCGTCTTCATCGGCACGCTGTGCATCTCGCTGCTGCCGGCCGCTGCCACGGTGCCCGCCGTCAAAGAGCTGGCCAAGTGGGTGGAGCTCCTGCTCGTTTACACGGTGGTGGCCAGCGCCGTGCGCGGGGCGGACGAGCGGGGCGTGGTTGCGGCGCTCCTCCTGGCCGGGTTGGCCCAGGGGCTGCTGGGCGCCTACCAGTTCCTGTTCCGGGTGGGGCCTCCCGGGTTCCTGCTCATGGGCCGCTACATGCGCGCCGCCGGCACCTTCTTGCAGCCCAACCCGTACGGCGGGTACCTCGGGCTGCTCCTGCCCTTGGCCTACGGCATCGTGCTGACCACCTGGCGCGACGCCTGGCAGGCCATCCGCGCGGGTCGCCTGGGCGGCGCTGCCCTGTGGGCGCTGGCCGCCGTGGCGGGGTGCGCCATGCTGGCCGGCCTGGTGATGAGCTGGTCGCGCGGGGCGCTTCTGGGCTTGGTGGCCGGCCTGGGCCTGGTGGTGTTGGCGCTGGGGCGCCGGGCCTGGATGCTCCTGGCCGCCCTGGCCCTGGTGTTGGCCCTGGTGGGCCCGGGCGCACTGTCGTTACTGCCGGGGGACCTGCTGGGCCGCGTCACCGAGACGGTCACCTATGTGAACATGCCCGATCTGACCGCCATCGAGATCACCGACGCCAACTTTGCCGTCATCGAGCGCGCCGCCCACTGGCTGGCTGCCTGGCGGATGTTCTCCACACGCCCCTGGACGGGCGTGGGCACCGGGCAATACGCCACGGTGTACCCGTCGGTGGCGCTGGCCCGCTGGACCGACCCCCTCGGGCATGCCCACAACTACTACCTGAACATCCTCGCCGAGGGCGGGCTGCTGGGCTTGGGCGCCTACCTGGCCTTCGTCGGCGTCGCCCTGGCGGGTGCCTGGCGGGCCGTGCGCGGCTCGGCCGGGTGGGCCCGGGGCCTGGCCATCGGCGCCTTGGGCATGATGGGCCACCTTCTGGCCCATTCCGCGTTTGACAACCTGTACGTGCACGAGATGTACATCGTCGTGGCCATGCTCCTGGGCATGATCGCCCAGCCCGGGCCCGGCGGCGCGCCTGACCCTACCACCCACCCCGAATCGCGCAGATGAGGACCGCATGACCAGTATCGTCTCTACCATTCGCACCATGGCCACCGAGCGCCGCACCGAGCTGGTGCGCTTTGGCAAGTTCGCCGTCGTGGGCGCCATCGGCGCTGTCGTCGACTTTTCCATCCTCAACCTGGGCATCCAGGTCTTCCAGCTGGCCAAGTGGCTGGCCAACACCTTTTCGTTCAGTGCCGCCGTGCTCAGCAACTTTACCTGGAACCGGCTGTGGACCTACCCCGAGTCGCAGAGTGAGCCGGTGGCCCGCCAGCTGGGGCAGTTCTTGCTCGTCAACGTGGCCGGCTACCTGATCAACCAGCTGGTGTTTCTATCGCTGGATCGCTACGTCTTTGCCGAGTGGGGCACGCTGGGGTACAACGTCTCCAAGGCGCTGGCGATCGGTGTGGTCCTGTTCTGGAACTATGGCGTCAACCGCGTGTGGACCTACAGGAACGTCAAGTGATGCGCATCGGCATCGACTACACCTCTGCGGTGCGCCAGGGGGCCGGGATCGGCCGCTACACCCGCGGCCTCATCGAGGCGCTGGCGGCCAAGGACTCGGAGAATCGCTACACCCTGTTCAGCGCCGGGCGTGACCCGCGCGCGACGCGTTGGCCAGCCAACTTTCGCTATCGCTCCCTGCCCCTCACCGATCGGCACCTGTCGATACTGTGGCAGAGGCTGCGCCTGCCGCTGCCCGTCGAGCTGGTCACCGGGCCGGCCGACGTCTTTCACTCCCCCGACTTTGTGCTGCCGCCGGTGTGGCGGGCGCGCACGGTGCTCACCGTCCATGACCTATCGTTCATGCGCTACCCAGAGTGCTCCTCTCCGCCCCTGCTCGAGTACCTGATGCGCTCGGTGCCCCGCTCGGTGGCCCGCGCCGACCTGGTGCTGGCCGACTCGGAGAACACTCGGCAGGACGTCATCGAGCTGCTCGCGGTGCCACCTGACCGGGTGCGCACCGTGTACGTGGGGGTGGAGGAGAGGTTCTCGACGCCGGTACCGGCGGACGAGGTCACCCGCGTAAGGGAGCGCTACGGGATCGACCGCCCCTACATCCTGGGCGTGGGCACGCTGCAGCCGCGCAAGAACTTTCCCACGCTGATCCGCGCCTTTGGCCAGCTGCGCCAGGAACACGGTGTGGAGCACCAGTTGGTGATCGCCGGCGGAAAGGGGTGGCTGGACGAACCGATCTATGCTACTATTGACGAACTTGGCCTGCGCGGGCCGGTGTTGCTCACGGGTTTCGTGGACGATGCCGACCTCCCCGCGCTTTACCAGGGGGCGGACGTCTTTGCCTTTCCCTCCCTGTACGAGGGGTTCGGCATACCCATCCTGGAGGCCATGGCCGGCGGCACGCCGGTAGTAACCGCGCAAGCATCCTCAATGCCCGAGGTCGCGGGCGACGCAGCCCTGCTCGTTTCACCGCACGACGTCGGTGAGCTGGCCCACGCCGTGTGGCGCCTGCTAAGCGAGCCAGCACTGTGCGACGCGCTGATCCTCCGTGGGCGCCAACGGGTCTCCCGCTTCCGCTGGGAGCACTCGGCCGAGGCGCTCCTGGAGGCCTACGCGTCACTCGTGGGGCCCTGACGTCGCCTGATCGCACCTGGAGGGCATGAGATGATCCGTCTAGCCGAACGCATGAACCGCCTGGGCACCGAGTCCGCCTTTGAGGTGCTCGCCCGCGCCAAGGCCCTGGAGGCCGCCGGGCACGACATCGTGCACCTGGAGATCGGCGAGCCCGATTTTGACACCGCCCCGCACATCGTCGAGGCCGCCTGCCGCGCGCTGCGTGGTGGGGCCACCCACTACACCGCCGCGCAGGGCATCCCCGAGCTGCGCGCGGCCATCGCCGAGGTCACCGGTGCCACGCGTGGGCACGCGGTAGACATGAACCAGGTCGTGGTGACGCCCGGCGCCAAGCCGATCATGTTCTTCACCATCCTGGCCCTGGCCGAGCCGGGCACCGAGGTGATCTACCCCAACCCTGGCTTTCCCATCTACGAGTCGATGATCAACTTTGTGGGGGCCAAGGCGGTGCCCATCCCGCTCCGCGAGGAGAGGGGCTTTCGCTTTGACGTGGACGAGCTGCTCAGCCTGATCACCGACCGCACGGCGCTCATCATCCTCAACTCTCCCCAGAACCCGACCGGCGGCATCCTCACCGAGGACGACCTGGCGGCCATCGCCAAGGCCTGCGTCGAGCGCGACATTCCGGTCCTCTCCGACGAGGTCTATGAGCGCTTTGTCTATGAGGGAGAGTTCCACTCCATCAGCAAGTTCGAGGGGATGTCGACCAAGGAGCGCACCATCCTGCTGCACGGCTTCTCCAAGACGTACGCCATGACGGGTTGGCGCATCGGCTACGGCGTGATGCCGGCCGACCTGGCCGAGCACGTCACGCGGCTGATGGTCAACTCGGCCTCCTGCACCAACGCGGCGACGCAGTGGGCGGCGCTCGAGGCGTTGCGCGGCCCGCAGGACGCGGCCGCCGCCATGGTAGAGGCCTTCCGCGAGCGGCGCCAGGTGGTGGTGGACGGGCTGAACGCCATCCCCGGCATCACCTGCGTGAAGCCGGGTGGCGCCTTTTACGCCTTCCCGAACATCAGCGGGACCGGCATGACCAGCCGCGAGGCGGAGGCGTTCTTCCTGAACGAGGCGGGGGTGGCCTGCCTGGCGGGGACGTCGTTCGGCCAGTACGGCCAGGGCTACCTGAGGCTGTCATACGCCAACTCGGTGGAGGCGATCGAGAAGGCGCTGGAGCGCATGGCCGCAGCGCTGAAGAGGCGCTAGCGCCGCGCCCGGAGTAACGCCAAGCGCCGGACCCCAAGGGGGGTCCGGCGCCTCTCTTCCTCTTCCCCCCCGCGACGGCAGGCGGCGCACTTACTTTTCGTACATCTCCGGCTTGAGCACCGCGATGTACGGCAGGTTCCGGTAGGCCTCGGCGTAGTCCAGCCCGTAGCCGATCACGAACTCGTCCCCCACCTCGAACCCGACATAGTCCACGGTCAGGTCCACCTCGCGGCGCGAGGTCTTGTTCAGCAGGGTGCACAGCCGGATGCTGGCCGGGTTGCGCACGCCCAGGTTCTCCAGCAGGTAGGCCAGCGTGTGCCCCGTGTCAATGATGTCCTCGACGATCAGGATGTGCCGGTTGGTGATGTCGCGGTCCAGGTCCTTCAGGATGCGGACCACCCCGGTCGACCGGGTCGAGTCTCCGTAGGAGGAGATGGCCATAAAGTCCACGGCATGGCGTATGGTCAGCGCCCGGGTGAGATCGGCCAGGAACACGTAGCCACCCTTGAGCACGCAGATGAGCAGCGGGTCGCGCCCCTCATAGTCGCGCGAGATCTCGGCTCCCAGCTCCGCCACGCGACGCTCGATCTGCTCCTGGCTGATCAGGATATGGGCGATGCCCTCGGTCAGTGATTCCACAAACCCCTCCTCACGCAGTCGGCGCCTGCCACGCGCCGTGAACGGCCCTCATTCTACGGACATCTGCGCCCGTTGCCAAGACTGGCCCGGCGCCCTACTCCACGCGGCAGATGAACCCCTTCAAGTACGCCGACTCGGGGACCGTCAGCAGCACGGGATGGTCGGGCCCCTGCGCCAAGCGCTCGAGGATGCGCACCTCGCGGCCAGCGTCGAGGCTGGCGCCGAACACCACCTTTTGAAAGAGGTCCTCGCTCACCGAGCCCGAACACGAAAACGTCGCCAGCACTCCCCCGGGCCGCAGCAGGCGCATGCTCAGCAGGTTGATGTCTTTGTACCCCCGGGTGGCCGAGGGAACCTGGGCCCGCGAAAAGGCGAACTTGGGCGGGTCCAGCACGATGACGTCGAACTGGCGCCCCTCGTCGCGGAAGCGCCGCAGCGTGCGGAAAGCGTCCCCCTGGATGTTCTCGACCCGGGCCCTAGACCCGTTCAGGCGCAGGTTCTCCTCGGCCAGGCGCAGGGCCTCGGCGGAAGTGTCCAGGTTGGCCACCAGGGCGGCCCCCTGGGCGGCGGCATAGACGGCAAAGCCCCCGGTGTACGAGAAGGCGTTCAACACTTCGGCGTCGCGGCAGTAGGGGGCCACCTTACGGCGGTTTTCGCGCTGGTCCAGGTAGGCGCCGGTCTTGTGGCCGGCCCGCACGTCCACCAGGAAGCGGTAGCCGTTCTCGGCAGTCTCCAGCAGGTCGGGCGGCTCCTCACCGTAGAGCAGACCGGTCACGCTGGCTAGGCCCTCCTGCGCGCGCACGTCGGCGTCGCTGCGCTCAAAGATGCCGCGGGGCGCCGTCAGGTCAACCAGGGCAGGGACGATCTCCCCCTTGAGCGCGTCCATCCCCAGCGTCAGCGACTGCAGCACCAGCCAATCGCCGTAGCGGTCCACGATCAGGCCGGGCAGCCCGTCGGACTCGGCGTAGACCAGCCGATAGGCGCCAGTGCCAGGGTCCACGGCCAGCGCCTGCCGGCGCCGCAGCGCGGCGGCCAAGCGCCCCCGCCACAGGTCGGGGCCAACAGGGGTGGCCTCCTCCCAGGTCAGCACCCGCACGGCCAGGCTGGAGGCGGGGTTGTAGTAGCCCCGCGCCAGAAACTCCCCGGCGGCGGAGCGCACCTCGACGATATCGCCCGCCGCCGGCTCGCCGACCTTGCGCCCGATGGCGCCGGAGAACACCCAGGGGTGGCGACGACGCAGCGACGCCTCGCGCCCCTCTCGCAGGACGATTGTTTGGGATGCTGCTGTGCTCATGCGCTCCTCTACTCCGCGGCCCGCCGGCGGCGGACCTCGGCAACCAGAATGCGACGGGTACCCTCGCGAACCGCGCTCCGTGTGTCCGTCCGCCAGCCCACCACCCAGGCGATCTCCTCTCCGCCAACCAGGAGCGGCGCCTCGTCGCGCTCTGCGCGGGGGATCTTGACGTTGATCATCAGGTCGGCCAGCCGTTGCCGGCGGCCCCCCATGCCCAGGGGCATCAGCCAGTCTCCGGGCTGGCGAGAGCGCAACGTCAGCGGCTGCGCCAGGCGATCGGCGTCCAGGTAGGCCAGCAGGGGATGTGGGGCAACATCCCAATCGTGCGGCAGATCGCCGCGCGCGACCTCCCGGATGACCAGTTCCCACTCCGCGCCAAGCGGCGTACAGCCGGGAACGGCGACCTCCCGCGGCCCGCCCTCCAGGCGGGGTCCGCCGGACGGCGCCGGCGGGCGGTCGGAGTCGGCCATCACCGCGTCATCATAGCCCAGCCGCAGGAGCAGGCCACCCGGCAGGGTCGCCGCGGCGCCCGTCTGCCCCCGACGCACCACCCGCACGGCGTCGTCGACGTGCACCCAGCCGATGTTACGGAGCGACCAGCGCAGCCGGTGGATCCCCTCGCGCAGCGCCGAGCGGAGCAGGCCGTCGGGCAGGCCGCGTAATGCCTCGAGGTCGAAGATGATCGCCTCGGACGACTCGGCACGCACGAGCCCGGGCCAGGCCACGGCGAGGTGTTCGCGCAAGAGGGCATAGTCGCCGGCCACCGCCTCCGCCGTGCGCCGCAGCACGGCGCGGACGTTGGGGTTGTAGGTCTCCAGGATGGGAATCAGCTCGTGCCGCAGCCGGTTGCGAAAGTAGGTCGTGTCAAGGTTGGAGCGGTCGAAGCGCGGCCGGAGGCCCTCCGCCCGGCAGTACTCCTCGATGGCGGCGCGCTCCACGCCGAGGAGGGGGCGGATGAGCCGAATCCTGTCCCCCGCGGCCGGCGGCGCCTCCGGCTCCTCGCCGAGGCGCAGCTCGTCGAGCCATGAGAGGGGCCGCATGCCACGCAGGCCCCCGAGGCCCGCGCCCCGCAATAGGTGCATCAGCACCGTCTCAACCTGGTCGTCCCCGTGGTGGGCAACGGCCACCGTCCGCCCGCCGAGGGAGCGGGCCAGCACCGCCAGGAAGCGGTAGCGCTCCTGCCGGGCGGCCTCCTCCAGCGCCAGGCCACGCGCGCGGGCCAGGGCGGGCACGTCCCGGTTCGCGACGGTGACGGGCACCCCCCAGGCCTTGCCGATCTCCCGCACATACTCCGCATCAGCCAGCGACTCTGGCCCGCGGATGCCATGCTCGAGGTGGCCCACCGCCAGCCGCACGCCGAACTCCTCGCCCAGGCAGGCGAGCACGTGCAGCAGCACCAACGAGTCGGCCCCGCCCGACACGCCCACTACCACGGTGTCCCCCGCGATGAGCAGGCCGTGCTCCGTTACCGTCTCGCGCACCGCGCGGATGATCTCGTTCACCTTTCCTCTCCGCGCCCATTCTACCTGCGCGCAGGCTGGCCGCCAACGCCATAAACGCACAGGCCAGGGCGCCTGCCCTGGCCTGTGAATGTCCCCCGGACGAACGCCTCAGGACAGGCCGATGATCTTGCCGTCGGCGTCGATGTCGATGCCCATGAAGGATGGCCGGCGAGGCAGGCCCGGCATGGTCTTCATCTCTCCGCACAGCGGATAGAGGAAGCCGGCGCCGATACTGGCGCGGATGTCCCGGATCGGCAGCCTCCAGCCCTTGGGCACGCCCTTGATGGTGGGGTCGTGGGTCAGCGACAGGTGCGTCTTGGCCATGCAGATCGGCAGCTTGTCGTAGCCCAGGGTGGTATAGAGCTTGAGCTTGTCGGCCGCGGCCGGCAAGTAGTCCACGCCATCCGCCCCATAGATGCGCGTCGCGATCGTTTCGATCTTGTCCTTGATGGGGATGTCCAGCGGGTAGAGGAACTGGAAGTTGCTCGGCTGCTCACAGGCCGCCACCACCGCCTCGGCGAGCTCCCGCGCCCCAGCCCCACCGCGGGCCCAATGGTCGCTGGGCACGGCGGCAAAGGCACCGGCATCTTTGGCGATCTTTTGCAGCAGCGCGATCTCCCGCTCGGTATCGGTGTTGAAGCGGTTGATGCACACCACCACCGGGATGCCGAACTGCCGGGCGATGGCGATATGGGCGCACATGTTCGCGGCGCCCTTCTGCAGGTATGGCAGGTTCTCGGTGGTGAGCTCGGTGGGCAGCGGCTTGCCCGGGACGACCCGGCCCAGGCCGCCGTGCATCTTGAGCGCGCGCACCGTGGCCACCAGCACCACACAGTTGGGGATCAGCCCGCTGGTGCGGCACTTGATGTCCAGTAACTTTTCCATGCCGATGTCGGCAGCAAAGCCCGACTCGGTGATCACATAGTCCGACAGCTTGACGGCGATCTGATCCGCCACAACGGAGGAGTTGCCGTGGGCAATGTTGGCAAAGGGCCCGGCGTGCACAAAGGCGGGCGTGTTCTCCAGCGTCTGCATCAGGTTGGGCATCAGCGCGTCCCTCATCAGGACGGCCATGGCCCCGGCCACGCCCAGGTCCTCCGTCGTCACCGGCTTGGAGTTCATGTCGGTGCCCACCACGATGCGGCCCAGGCGCTCACGCAGGTCCTGGACGCTGGTGGCCAGGGCCAGAATGGCCATCACCTCGCTGGCCACCGAAATGTCGTAGCCCGCCTGCCGCGGAGAGCCGTTGCCCTCACCGCCCAGGCCGATGACGATGTCGCGCAGGGCAGCGTCCTCGACGTCGACCACGCGGTTCCAGATGATCGAGAAGGGGTCGATCCCCAGGCGCTTGACGCCGGCCCGCTCCAGCGCCCGGTCCGACAGGCGGCGCTCGTGGAGCATGCGGCCATCGATGGCCGCCGCGGCCAGGTTGTGTGCGACGCTTACCGCGTGGATGTCGCCGGTCAGGTGGAGGTTAAAGTCCTCCATCGGCACGATCTGCGAGTACCCGCCGCCGGCCGCCCCGCCCTTGATGCCGAACGTGGGGCCCATGGACGGCTGCCGGATACAGGTGAACACGCGGTGCCCCAACTCCGTCGCCAACGCCTGCGAGAGCCCCACCGTGGTGGTGGTCTTGCCTTCGCCCAGCGGGGTCGGGGTGATGGCCGTCACGTCGACATACTTGGCATTGGGCCGGTCAGCAAACCGGTCGCGCACGTCGAGGTGCACCTTGGCCTTGTACCAACCATAGGGCTCCAGGTCCTGCTGTTGGAGGCCGATGCTCTCCGCGATCTCTAGGATCGGCTTTAGCTGTGCTGCCTGGGCGATTTCCAGGTCGCTCTTCATCGATGTTCTCCTTCGTCTGGCTGGTGTCCGAAGCCTCCGGGCGTGTTGCGAGCCTAGTCCTCCCCCAGTTGCCGTCTCGCGGCGGCCAGCGTGTTGCGCATGAGCATCACGTTGGTCATAGGCCCCGTCCCGCCGGGCACCGGCGTGACGTAGCTGGCCACCTCCATGGCCGCCGCGGTATCGACGTCGCCCACCATGGTGTCTCCCACCACGTTGACGCCAAAGTCGATGACTACGGCGCCCGGCTTGATCATCTCCCCGGTAACGATCTTGGCCCGCCCCACCGCAGCAACCAGCACATCACCCTGCCGCGTGACGGCGCCCAGATCCGGGGTGCGCGAATGACAGATGGTGACGGTGGCGTGCTGGTGCAGCATCAGCAGGGCCATGGGCCGCCCGACGATGTTGCTGCGCCCCACCATCACGGCGTGCTTGCCGCGCAG
>JAAZBY010000626.1 GCA_012513595.1 Chloroflexota bacterium | reverse complement strand
CGACTCGCACGCTCAGGGCCTTCTGGAATACCCGCAGTACACGCGGCCCAGCGTCTTTCGCGGCTTGGAGGTGCCCGAGGCGCTCGTCTCCGGCAACCACGCCCGGGTGGCCGCCTGGCGGCGTGAGCAGTCGCTGCGGCGCACCCTGGAGCGCCGTCCCTAGCTCCTGGCGGATGCGCCGCTCAGCAACCTGGACCGCCGCCTGATCGAGTCGTTCCGTTCCTCCGCGCAGGAAGAGGGCCAGGCCTAGGCGCGCCCTAGGCCGATGCACATCGCTGGCCCACAGTCTGTTCCACAATCGCGCAACGATTTGCCGGCCCCGGGGGCTTGTGTTATAATCGCCCCTTGTGAGTCTGGATGAAAGGCGGAAACCGCACATGGACGATATCATCGCGTCACTCAAGCCCGAGGCGAACCCGAACATCCCGGATATCCGCTCTGGCGACACGGTGCGCGTGCACGCGCGCATCGTCGAGGGCGAGCGTGAGCGTATCCAGGTCTTCCAGGGCGTGATCCTGGGCATCGGCGGCGAGGGCAGCAACAAGAGGTTCACGGTGCGGCGTATCGCCGCTCACGGCGTGGGCGTCGAGCGCACCTTCCTGATGTATTCGCCCCGCATCGAGAAGGTGGAGATCCTGCGGCGCGCCCTGGTGCGTCGCAAGAACCTCTACTACCTGCGCAAGTACCGGGGCAAGGCCGCGCGCCTGAAGGAAGACCGGGGCGCGTTCAGGAGCCAATAGTCCCTCTTGTGCGTGGATGACCCGCACCCTCCGCCATGGAGGAGTCACTCGTGAGCGACCAACCGACGCTGTCCATGGAGCAGGCGTTGTGGGCTCGGTCGTTCGCGCGGGTCGCAGGAATCGATGAAGCCGGCCGTGGCGCATGGGCAGGTCCCGTGGTCGCGGCCGCTGTCATTCTGCCCCCCGGGCAGAACGATATTGTCGACCTGTTGACGCACGTGCGCGATTCCAAGCAACTCACGCCGCGCGCTCGCGAGGCGTGCTACGACGTGATCGCCGCCCACGCCCTGGCCTATGCCGTCGGCAGCGCTACCTGCGGGGAGATCGACCGCCGGGGCATCCTGCCGGCCACGCGCCTGGCGATGCGCCGCGCTGTGGAGGGGCTGCCACTGTCACCAGACTATCTGCTGATCGATGCCGTCCGCCTGGGCGACCTGCCCATCCCGCAGGATTCGCGCACCAAGGCTGACCGCACGATCCTGTCGGTAGCGGCCGCCTCCATCGTGGCCAAGGTCTCTCGCGACCGCTGGATGGCCTCTCTCGACGAGCAGAACGGAGGCTATGGCTTTGCACAGCACAAAGGGTACGGCACCCGGGCCCACCAGCAGGCCCTCGTCTGCCTGGGGCCCACCTGCCACCACCGCGCCAGCTTTGCCCCGCTGCGCGCCCTCTCACTGAGCCGCCGTGATTGACCTTGACGCCCCTATCGACCAGGTGCCCGTCGCGTACGTGGACGTGGAGACCACCGGCCTAAGCCCTTACGGCGGCGACCGCATCTGCGAGATCGCCGTGCTGCGCTGCGTGAACCGCCAGCCTGTCGACGCCTTTATGCACCTCATCAACCCACAGCGGCCGATGGACCCCGGCGCCTACGCTATCCACCACATTTCGGACCAGATGCTGGCCGGGCAGCCCACCCTTGCCGAGGTGGCCGACGATGTGGTCGAGGTGCTTTCCGAGGCCGTGCTCGTCGGCCACAACCTGGCCTTCGACGTGGGCTTCCTGCAGTCCGAACTGCGCCGTGCGGGGCGCCGCATGCCGCCCCACTTTGTGGGGCTCGACACGTTGCGCCTGGCGCGGAGGCGCTACACGCTGCGCCGCTACGGTCTCGGCGCGCTGGCGGAGGCCCTAGGCCTTTCCATCGGCGGGCGGGCACACCGGGCCATGGCCGACGTGCTCCTCACCCGCCTGGTCTTCGAGGGGCTCCTCGATGACCTCGACGGCAGCGGCCCCCTCTCCACGCGCCACCTGCAGGCCCTGCAGGGCGGCCGCGTCCACGAGCAGACGCGCACCCGCCTGCCGGTGCCCACGCCCATCGCGGAGGCCCTGGAGGCCGGCTGCGCGCTGTGGCTGCGTTACCGCTCGGATAAGGGGGTCGAGTCGGAACGCACCGTGACGCCGCTGCGCGTTGCCGTGCAGGACGGCGTCACGACGCTAGTGGCGGAATGCCACCTGCGGCACGAGCTGCGCACGTTTCGCGTCGATCGCATCATCGCCATGGAGATCGCCCGCGAGGACTAGCCACCATGCCCGAGTTGCCTGACCTGGAAGTCATTGCCGAACTCCTGACGCGAAAGGTACTGGGCCGGCGCATCCTTTCTGCCGAGGAGTTGCGGCCGCTGGTGGTACGCACCCTGCCCGACGGCGGCGACCCCGCCCCCCTGCTGGCCGGGCGCACCATCCAGGAGGTCACCCGGCGCCACAAGTGCCTGCTCTTGCGCCTAGACGGTGGCCTGTGGATCGGCGTCAACCCGATGCTGGCCGGCCGCCTGCGTCATGGCCCGGCGCCCCTCCCCCGGCTGGCGCGAGACTACCTGGCCCTCTCGCTGAGCGATGGCACGCAGCTCGTCTACCACGACTCTGAGGCCATGGGCAAGGTGTACATCACCCCACAGCCGGAGCTGATCCCCGGCTATACCGAATGGGGGCCAGAGCCCTTGGCGGCAGAGTTCACGCCCGAGGCGTTCCTGGCCCGCATCCGGTCGTTCCGCGGGGAGATCAAGGGGGTGTTGACGCGCGGCGTCCTGGTAGCCGGCATCGGCAACGCCTATGCCGACGAGATCCTCTTTGAGGCGGGCATCTACCCCTTCCGCCCGGTGACGCGGTTGAACCGCCAGGAGCGGCTGCACGTCTATGAGAGCATGCGGGCGGTGCTGGCGCGGGCGATCGACGAGGTGCGCGCCGGCATGGGCGACGACACTGCCGCCATCCACCGCGGCAACTTGCGTGTGCACCTGCACAAGGGGGAGCCCTGCCCGCGCTGTGGCCAGCCGATCTCGGAGGTCACCGGCGCCGGCCGCGCCACCGACTTTTGCCGGCGCTGCCAGCCGGGGACGATGTTCGGCTGAGGGCGGCCCGTTTCCCCACGCGGGGCTCGGCGGGTACAATCACGGCTCAGCGAGCTGGAGGAGAGGGGGCGGAAGTGTCACATT
>JAAZBY010000625.1 GCA_012513595.1 Chloroflexota bacterium | reverse complement strand
GGTCGCGACGATCGGGGGCCTGGCTCTCCACGGCGACCTGATCCTGGCGCCGATGATCGGCTACACCGATCTGCCCTTCCGGCTGATCTGCCGCGAGCTGGGCTCCGCCGCCTCCTACACGCCCTGCGTGCTTGACGAGGGGCTGGTACGCGCCACCGAGCGCTCCCTCAAGATCACGGACTATGACGAGCGCGAGCGCCCCGTCGCCATCCAGATCATCGGCAAGGACGAGGAACGCCTGCTCGAGGCCGGGCGTGCCGCGTTAGCGCTGCACCCCGACCTGATCGACGTGAACATGGGCTGCCCGGCCCGCAAAGTCTCTGGCAAGGGCAGAGGGGCGGCGCTCCTGAAAGAGCCGCAGCGCGCCGGCCAGATCATGGCGGCGCTGGTGGCCGCGCTGCCCGTGCCGGTGACGGCCAAGATCCGCCTGGGGTGGGACGCCGACTCGCTGAACTACCTCGAGGTGGCGCGCACGCTCGCCGAGGCGGGCGCCGCGGCCATCACGGTACACGGGCGCACCAGGGTACAGGGCTACTCGGGGGTGGCCGACTGGTCAGCCATCGCCGCGGTGCGGCGGACGGTGTCGGTGCCGGTCATCGCCAACGGTGACGTGCGCGCCGTGGCCGACATCGCTGCCATCAAGGAGGCCACCGGCTGCGACCTGGTCATGATCGGCCGCGGCGCCATCGGCAACCCCTGGATCTTTTCCCGGCGAGACACGGTGGACATTCTCTCCCCCGAGCGCGCCGCGATGATGCGCCGGCACCTGGCCGCCATGCGCGAGTATTATGGGGCGCGCCTGGGGCTACTCCTCTTCCGCAAGCACTCCGTCCGTTATGTCCAGTTCTCCGAGGGTGTACGCTTCTGGCGGCGGGCCTTTGGCGCGGCAGGCTCCGTTGAGGAGGTTCTGGCGCTCATCGACCGCCTGGAGGCCAACCCAGAGGATCCTCCCGGCCTCGACGCGCCCGAGCCCCCCGCCCCGCCCACGGGAGAGGACGAGGCGCCGCCCGCCTGACGCGTCGGCGCCTCCCCGGGGGATCTGCTACCGGATCGCCGTGATCCACGGGTTCCGTTCGAGAGGAGCCGGGCGGCCGACGGCAGCCCTCACCAGCGGCAGCAGGTACTCGCGCAGCTCGGCGTGGGTGCGCGGCGCGGCCGCCGCGGCGCGGCGATCGAAAGCGCCGGCCGCCGCCTGGCCGCCATTCTCCGTGCCTTGCGCCGAGCGGAACCCTGCCTCAAGCAGCATGCGCACCCAGGTCGCGCCGGAGGGGTGCCGCAGCGTGCAGACGCGCACCTCCCCGAGGTCGGGCGCCAGATCCTTCAGGAAGGAGGGGGTCAGCCGCTCGGGCGTCAGGCCCTGGAGGCGCTCGGCCGCCGCCTGGGCCGTGGCGCCCACGTAGAGGCGCACCATCGTGGCCGTCTCACCCGCCAGGTCGCGCGCGACCACCTCCACCCTAATGCGCCCATCGCGCAGCCGTCGGACCTCGGTGACGGTCTCTTCCCCGCCACGGTAGCGCTCGAGGTCCTCGTAGGACATGCGCAGCCGCCCGCCCGGCACCAGCACCCTGGCGCACTCGCGCAACATCGCCGCCGGGTCGGGGGTCTGCTCGAGCGACGAGGCCGCCACCACGGCGTCGCAAGACGCGGACTCGCACGGCAGCGTACCGTCCGCCGCGAGGAGGGCGAACCGGGCGTTGGTGATGCCGAGGCGCGCGGCGTTCCCCGTGCACACCTGCACCCGTCGCGGCGAGGCGTCGACGCCCACCACCTCTGCCACGAACGGCGCGATGCGCAAGGACGGCCAGCCGTCCCCCGGGCCGAGGTCGAGCACCCGCGCCCCGGCGCCCGCCACGGAGGCAAAGTCGAGGATCTGGCCCTCATCGCGCCAGTCGCCGCGCCGGGTCACGTTCAGCTCCTTGTAGATGACCGGCAGCGAGTAGCCGGACTGGGAAGGCATATCGTCATACATGAACTCGGTCGAGGGGCAGCGTCGGTGCGGCAGGTGTGCAACGATCCAGTCCGTGATGTGCATCGTGCGGGATAGCCTCCTGGGAATGGCGAAGAACAGAGCAAGCGCTACAGGAAGGTAAAGAGGAACACGATCGCGATCGCGAGGGCGAAAAGGTACCACAACTCCGGCCAGATCAGGATCGAGACGGCCAGGCCGATGACGGCCAGAACCAGCATCGCGCTGCATCCGCAGCCGACACGCAGAAAGAAGCGCAGGGGCCTGGTAAGGAGTGCCATCTCCTGCTACACCTCCCCTACGATTTTACTTTATCGGGCTGCCATCGTCCAGATCATAACCAAGATGAACCCCGGCGTCCCCTCCATATGCGGAAGAGAACCACCGGGGAGCATCCGCCTTTCTCATGCAGAGCCCGGCGCGTGTCCTCACGCCCTACACCAGGGGCAAGAAGACCGTCCAGCGCGCGTCATCACTGCGGTTGGCGTGGGCATAAAACGGCACCAGGCGCGTCCGCACCGTCGGCAGATCGTCGCGCGGCTCATAGTAAGGTCCCGTTGAGACGCCACTCGGCTGTATGGCCAGGTCGGTCCACAGGGCGTAGACGCCGCCGAGAAGGTCCGGCTCCCAGACGGCCTGCGCCCCTCGCGCATCCTGGCTGGGCCGGCAGGCCAGCCCCAGCCGCTCGATCGGGTCCGTCGCGTCCACCTGCTCCAGGCAGTAGACCAGGGGTCCCCGCGCCAGGGCGACCTGCCCGGCGTTGGCGGCGATCTCCGGCGCCGAGACGATGGCGCGCACCGGCATCTCCATTTCCAGCAGGACGCGGTCGCCGGGGTGCCAGGTGCGCTCCAGCGCGGCGTACGCGGGGCCGGCGTGCTCGCTCCGCCCCCCGGCCGGGTCGGTGACCACCGCGCGGCGGCACCAGGCCGGAATGCGCAGGCGCAGTGTCCAGGAAGCCGAAGCGTCGCCGCCGACGCTGATCTCGACGCGTCCCTCGTGCGGGTAGGCCGTCTGCACCGAGAGGTCCAACGGCGCACCACTATGGAGGGTGTGGCGAAGGGTGCTGGACGTGTAGAGGTTCACCCAAACCCCCTCCTCGTCCCACGAGAAGACGTACTCGGGCAGCGCGCCGAAGAAGCGCCAGGCGTTGGGCAGGCAGCAGGCCGTCGAGTGGATGGCCGGCAGGCGCGTGCGGCGCCCGCGGGGGCTCCAGTGATCGGTGCGCCAGGACTGGTCGCCCACCACGCGCAGCGGGTTGTAGTAAAAGTTGCCGGTCTGGTCGAGCGACAACGCCCCCAGGTAGTGGTTGTACAGGATCGTCTCGATGGCGTCC
>JAAZBY010000624.1 GCA_012513595.1 Chloroflexota bacterium | reverse complement strand
GTCGGCGCCCGCCAGCTCCCCGCGCAGCGCGGAGGGCAGCTGGCTGAAGAAGAGATGCGTGGCCCAGAACGGATGCGTGGCCAGGCGCAGCGTGCCCCGGCGCATGGCAGCGCCCAGCCGGGCGCCGATGCGCTGCAGAGCGGCCTCACCCGACGACTGCAGGGCGGCGACGGTACGTTCGCAGTCCCCAACCATAGCGTCGGAGACAAAGTAGGGCTGCGGCTTTAGGTGCAGGCGGACCTGCTGCACCAGCCCGCGCCCCAGGAGCGCGTCGACCAGGCCCAGATCGCTGAGCAGCTCCAGCCCGCTGTTGTCAGCGACCAGGTCGAGGCGGCGCACCCGTCCCGAGTGGAGCAGGTCCCAGACCTGCCCGCCGTGATCGATGAGCAGCGCCGCCGGGTCATGCTCCGGTGTGTCGGCGTGGGCGGCCAGGGTCGCGCGGTTGCTGAGGTCCACGCGGTTGCCCCACAGGCTGCGGTACAGCCACCAGTGCGTGGTGGCCTCATCGTCGGCCCTATCGTCCAGGTTGCCCAGGAGGCCGGCAAGCGCCTGCAGCCCAGTAGCAAGCACCGCCGCCTTTTGCGGCGCAAAGGGATCCACCAGGCGCCAGGGCCCCGGCCGAAAGTACCCGACGGCCTCAAGAAGGCGCCGGTAAAAGTAGGTCTCCGCCAGGAACCAGGGCAGGTCGCTCCAGGCCCGCCCGCGCCAGGGTTCCCAGGCCGCGTGCCAAAGGGCGGCATCGTCGCCAGCCTCGGCCAGCGGCAGAACGGTGCCGGCGACGATCTCGTGGTGCAGGCTTTCCAGAGCAGCCACGATCTCGGCGGGGTAGGCGTTGTGCGCCAGGACGTCGGCAATGATCTGCGGCTTGCGCACCTTGATGGTATGCTCGGCGAAAGAGCCGGGTTCAGACACCATCAGGAAGGGCGGCAGCCGGTGGTCGCTCATGTGCGCCTCACTTGGGTGAAGGAGTTTCCCGATTCTAGCATGGCGGCGGCCAGGTGCCAACCGTAGGGGAGAGGAGCCGGCTGCCCACATCAATTGACACCCCCCCATGCGAGGGCTATACTTGGCCGGATGCACGGAGCGCAGATAGGGAGACGCATGTTCCAGGTTTTCCCCTTCACAGCCATAGTCGGCCAGGAACGCATGAAGCGGGCGCTGATCCTCAACGCCATCAGCCCGCAGATCGGCGGAGTACTCATCCGCGGCGAACGTGGCACGGCCAAGTCAACGGCGGCCCGGGCCCTGGCCGCTCTCCTGCCCGACATCCGCGTCGTCGATGACTGCCCCTTCTCCTGCGACCCGGCCGATGCCGAGCAACTGTGTGACCGCTGCCGCGAGCGGGTCGCCGCCGGCGAAGCGCTCGCCGAGGCCGTCCGCCAGACCAGCTTTATCAACCTCCCCGTGAGCGCCACCGAAGACCGCGTCGTCGGGACGCTGGACATCGAGCGGGCCATCAAACTCGGCGAGCGTCACTTTGAGCCCGGCGTCCTGGCCTCGGCCAACCGCGGCCTCCTCTACGTGGACGAGATCAACCTCCTCGACGACCACGTCGTTGACCTGCTGCTCGATTCGGCGGCCATGGGCGTGAACGTGGTCGAGCGCGAGGGGATATCGTTCAGCCACCCGGCGCGCTTTATCCTGGTGGGCACCATGAACCCCGAGGAAGGCGAACTGCGGCCGCAGCTCTTGGACCGCTTTGCCCTCTGCGTGGACATCGAGGGGATTGCCGACCGCACCTCGCGCGTCGAGATCCTCGAGCGGCGCGTGCGCTATGAGCAGGATCCCGAGGGGTTCTGCGCCGAGTGGTGCGCCGTCGAGGCTGCCCTCACCGAACGCATCCGGGAGGCGCGCGAGCTCCTGCCCGAGGTGACCTACGACCGCTCGCACCTGTACACCATCGCCGAGCTCACTGCGGAGATGCAGGTCGACGGGCACCGCGCCGACATCGTCATCCTCAAGACCGCCCTGGCGCAGGCAGCCTTCGAGGGCAGGACCTCGGTGGGCGATACGGACATCCTGCTGGCCGCCGAGCTGGCCCTGCCGCACCGCCTGCACCGCAGCCCCTTTGAGGAAACCAAGAGCCAGTTGGACAAGCTCGAGCAGCGCCTCGAACGGGCGCGGGCCGAGTCAATGGCCGCCGAGAGCCAGTCGCGGCCAGATCCGACCGCTAAAAAAAAAGCCCCTCGGTAGATAATCCCTCTACGCCCCAACCGGCCGCCCAGGTGGGCATGCCTTTGCGCGGCCACCATGCCGACGCCCAGTCTCTCGACTATCTCCGCCAGGGAGACATGGATGTGCTGGTCGGCGATACCTTCAAGCCCCGCAAGCTGAAGACCAGCCTGGACCGCATGAGCCGTCACACGGCGGGCAAGCGCAGCTACACGATCACCGAGCGCAAGCGGGGGCGCTACATCTATGCGCGCCCCGCCGACGGCCGCTACGATGACGTCGCCCTGGATGCCACCTTGCGCCAAGCGGCTCCGAACCAGCAGGGCCGTGAGCGCGGCGATCTGGCCGTCAGCGTGCAAGAGGACGATCTGCAGCGCAAGGTGCGCGTGCGCAAGGCCGCCAACCTGATCCTGTTTGCCGTAGATGCTTCCTGGTCGATGGCGGCCGCCGAGCGCATGGAGGCCACCAAGGGCGCCATCATGTCGCTTCTTGTGGACGCCTACCAGAAGCGCGACCTGGTTTCCATGATCTCTTTTCAGAAGGACCGGGCCAACCTGGTGCTGCCGCCCACTTCCAATGTCGACATGGCCAAGGAGGCACTCAAGGATCTGCCCGTGGGCGGCAAGACGCCCCTGTCCGCCGGCCTCCTGTTGGGCTACCAGATCATCGAGCGTGAAAAGCGGCACAACCGCGAGATCATGCCTCTGTTCATCATCCTGACCGACGGCGCCGGCAACGTGTCGATCACGGGGATGCCCGCTCACGAGGAGACCCTGCTGCTGGCCGACCTCTTTGCCCAGAACCACATCCGCGCCTTGGTCATCAACACCGAGCATGAGGCGCTCGACCGGGGCCTGGCCCAGGAACTGGCCACTGCCATGGACGCTCCCTGCTACTCGCTCGGCGAGTTGCGCGCCGACGTCCTCTACCAGACCGTCCGCCGCGAGCTACAAGGATAGACCCCGCCTACATGGACATTTCCCGCCGCCGACAGCTCACTGCCGACGCCCTGCTCCTGCTGGTGACCGCCATCTGGGGCGGCACGTTCGTCATGGTGAAGGGCGCCGTCAGCACGTACCCCGTCTTCCAGTTCCTGACCATTCGCTTTGCGCTGGCCTCGGTGGTGTTGGTCGCGGTCACCCGTGGACGCGTGCGGCGGCTGGGCTGGCGGGGGCTGGCCGCGGGGGCGTTGATCGGTTTGTTCCTTTTTGCCGGTTATGCCCTGCAAACGGTGGGGCTGCGCTACACGTCGGCCTCCAAGGCCGGGCTCATTACGGGGCTGTCGGTAGTCATGGTGCCGGTACTGCAGAGCGTCGTGATCCGCAGGCGCCCCGCCCCGGCGGTGCTGGTCGGCGTGGTGCTGGCCACGGTCGGCCTGGGGCTGCTCACCCTCGGCTCGGGGGCTGGCGATGGCCTGGTGCTCGAGCGGGGCGATTTCATCGTGCTGGGCTGCGCCCTGGCTTTCGCGCTGCACCTGATTGCCGTCAGCGTCTTTGCCCCGCAGATGGACGCGTTGGCCCTCACCCTCATCCAGGTCCTGACGGTGGGCCTGCTGAGCCTGGCGCTGGCGACAGGCGAGGGGCCCTGGTCGGCGCCCGCGCCCGACGTGTGGCTGGCGGCTGCCTTTACCGGCCTGCTGGCCACGGCCCTGGCCTTCGGCCTGCAGAACAGCGTGCAGCGCTTCACGACGCCGACGCATACGGCCCTCATCTTTACCGCCGAGCCCGTCTTTGCCACGCTCTTTGGCATGCTGCTGGCCGACGAGACGTTGCTGCCCCGCGGGATCGTGGGTGGCCTGCTGATCCTGGCCGGCACCGTCATCAGTGAGGTACCCTGGGCGCGAAGGGCAGCCCGCCGCCGCGCCGCGCCCGGCCAGGCCGAGGATGGGCGGGCACCGCTGGCCGAGGGAGGCCTCGAGAAGTAGCCTCGTGAGGCGGGGGCGGACCCGACCTTGGTCGGCTGCCGGTTCTGTGGTAGACTGCTGGCATTCATCTGTGAGGAGTGGTGATGCGCCGGATCGCGCTTTTCTTCGTACTCGTGCTGGTTCTGGCCGGGCTGATGGTGCCGCCCGTCGCTGCGGCCCCGTCGCTCCAGGGGCAGGTGCTGATCACCTCCCCAGGGGTCAACGAGGAGGTCCGCGGCTTGGTGCCGGTGATCGGGTCCGCCTCGGTGCCCGGCTTTCAGTACTATAAGCTCGAGTACGGCGTGGGCCCCAACCCGACCGACTGGGCCCTGGTCGACCGCATGTTTGACACGGCGGTCATCAACAATCAGCTGGCCGTCTGGAACACCAACGCGGTGCCCGACGGCGTGTACAGCCTGCGCCTGCGCGCCGTGAAGCAGGATGGGAACTATGACGAGTTCTCCTTGCGCGGCGTGATCGTGTCCAACACGCGGCCGACGTCGACCACTACGGTAACACCCACAGAGACGCCCGCTGAGCAGGCCACGCCGGCCCCCGGGGCCACCCCCGCGGCGCCCGGCACGCCCGCGCCCACGGCGACCCCGGTGACGGTGGGCCCCGCCGGGCCCCTCGCCCCGCCGACGGCCACGCCCACCATCGGTGCGCCGGCCCGCCAGAGCAACGTGCCCTTTGACCTGGACCCCAAGGGCTGGTCGCAGGCCTTTGTCTTTGGCGTGATGGCCATGGGGGCCGCCATTGCGGTGCTGGGCATCGTGTTTGCGGTGCGCCGCCTCCTGTAGCGGGGAGCGGCACGGGCGCCAACATAGCCGCTAGAGTTCAGGGGCTACCCTCAGCGGATTAGCCCCTGGTTTGCTGTGGGGAGAGGCATTCTTCATGAGCGTCTTCAGGCGCCTCCGGGGAGGCGGCCGGCAGAGCGCGCCCTCGGAGGGCTACCTCATCGTTGGCCTGGGCAACCCGGGCCGCAAGTACGCCGCCAACCGGCACAATGTCGGCTTTCAATGACTGGACCTCCTGGCCGAGAAGCATGGCATCTCGGTAGGGCGCAAGCGCTTCCAGTCGCTTACCGGTGAGGGCCGCCTCGATGGCAGCCGGGTGATCCTGCTCAAGCCGCAGACCTTCATGAACGACTCGGGCCTGGCCGTGTCGCCGGCCAGCCGCTGGCACAAGATCCCGCCGGAGCGCATCCTGGTCATCTATGACGACCTGGACCTGCCGCTGGGCAAACTGCGCATCCGCCAGGGTGGGTCCAGCGGCGGGCACCACGGCATCAACTCGATCATCGGTCAGCTGGGCAGCGACGACTTTGTGCGGCTGCGCGTCGGCATCGGGCGGCCGCCGCGCGGCCAGGGTGATCCGGTGGACTATGTGCTGGGCGATTTCGACGCGGAGCAGCGCCCCGTCATGGACGAGACGCGCGAGCTGGTCGCCAAGGCGGTGACGACTATTCTGGCAGAGGGCGTGACGCAGGCGATGAACGTCTTCAACGGCCTGTGACGCCGCCGCCCTGGCCCCTGCTCAGCGGGAGCACGTGAGGCTCGCGAAGGTGAACCTTTCCGGCGTCATCCAACTGCTCAAAGAGAGTTCCCCCTATCGCGCCATCCTCGAGGCGCTCGACGGCGCATCCGGCGGCACCCAGCGGTCCGGCCTGGCCATGGGCGTGCTGACGGCGGCCCGCCCGGCGCTGGTGGCCGCGCTGCAGACCGATTGGCCCGGGCCCATCCTGTGGATCGCCGGGAGCCCCGACACGGCGCGGCAGAACGCCGATCAAGCCCGCATCTGGAGCCTGGCCCCGGGACAGGTCTCGCACTTTCCGGCGCCCGATGCCATCTTTTACGATCCCAACCCGTGGGATAGCTCCACCGTCCATTCGCGCAGCAGCCTCATGGCCGAGCTGGCCGCGCTGCAGCAGGACCGTTCCGACGGGGCCGGGCAGGGCCTGCTGATCTCGACTTCGATGTGGGCGCTCATGCCCCGCAGCGTCTCTCCGCTGGCCTTTCGGCGGGCCATGGACAGGCTATCTGTCGGCCGGATCATCAGCCCCTACCAGCTGCTCGAGCGGTGCGTCCTGCTGGGCTATGAGCCGGCCGTGGTCGTCGAGGGGCCGGGTACCTTTAGCCACCGCGGCAGCATCGTCGACTTTTGGCCACCCCATGCCGACCAACCCATTCGCGTCGACTTTTTCGGCGACGAGATCGACAGCATGCGCACCTTTGACCCCGCCGACCAGCGCTCGCGGGACGAGGTCTCCGAGGCTCTGCTGGCGCCGGCCAGCGAGGCACTGCCCGAGTGGGGCAAGGCGGCCTCTGCCGCCCTGGCCGAGTTGGACCTGTCCGCGTGCGAGGCGGCCTGTCGCCAGCGTATCTCCGAGCAGGTCGGGCACCTGACCCGGGGCGAGGCGTTCACGGGCATGGAGTACTACCTGCCCTATCTCTACCCACGGCCGGGCAACCTGCTGAGCTTCCTGCCCAGGGGCACGTTGGTCCTGCTGGACGACGTGGTGGACGTGCGCTCGGCGGCCATAGGGCTCGCGGAGCAGGCCCAGGGCCTGCGTGCCGAGATGGCCGCCGCTGGCAAGCTGCCCCCCAACTTTGCCACGCCCTACTTTCTTTGGGAGGAGCTGGAGGAGCGGCTGACGGCGCTGTCGGCCGTCAGCCTCGGGCTTGGCTATGGCGAGGAGGAGCACCCCGAGGGTTCCGAGGGCTTTATTGCGGCGCCCCGCTACGGCGGGCAGCTGGCCCACGTGCTCTCCAACGTCGCCGAGCTGCGCGACGACGAGCGCCGCGTGGTGCTGATCACCCGGCAGGCCCAGCGCCTGGCCGACCTCTTGCGCGAAGAGCGCATCAACACCTATGCCAGCGATGGCCTGCCCGAGCCGCCCGAGCGGGGCAGCGTCTCGCTCATCGACGGCATCGTCGGCGAGGGCTGGGCCCTGCCGCAGGCCGGCCTGCTGGTGCTGAGCGATACGGAGATCTTTGGCTGGGCGCGCGCCCGCCGGCGGGCCCAGCCCTCCAAGGCCCGCCTGGCCCCGGAGAGCTTTTTCGCCGATCTGCGCCCCAACGACTATATCGTGCACCTGGACCATGGCATCGGGCGCTTTGTGGGCATGGTGCGCAAGGCCATCGGTGGCATCGAGCGCGAGTACCTGGAGATCGAGTACGCCTCCGCCGATCGGCTCTATGTGCCCGTCCAGCAGGCCAACCGCGTCAGCCGTTACCTCGGCGCCGACGACCGCACTCCCTACATGCACCGGTTGGGCGGCAACGAGTGGCAGACGGTGCGCGCCCGCGCCGAGAAGGCCGTGCGCGACCTGGCTGTGGATCTGCTGGAGCTCTACGCGACCCGTGAGGTGACCCCGGGGCACGGCTTCGCCCCCGATACGACCTGGCAGCGCGAACTGGAGGACTCGTTCCCCTACGAAGAGACCGACGACCAGGTCCGGGCTTTGGAAGAGATCAAGGAAGACATGGAGCAGCCCCGGCCGATGGACCGCCTGCTGTGCGGCGACGTCGGCTATGGCAAGACGGAGGTGGCCCTGCGGGCGGCCTTCAAGGCCGTCATGGACGGCAAACAGGTGGCCGTGCTGGTGCCCACCACCGTGCTGGCCCAGCAGCACTACTATACCTTCCGGCGGCGGCTGCGCGCCTTTCCCGTCAACGTAGAGATGCTGTCGCGCTTCCGCTCCCCGGCCGACCAGAACGCCGTCATCGAGGACCTGCTGCGCGGCTCCGTCGATATCATCATCGGCACGCACCGCCTCCTTTCTGCCGACGTCACCTTCAAGGACCTGGGCCTCCTGATCATCGACGAGGAGCAGCGCTTCGGCGTGGCCCACAAGGAACGGCTCAAGCAGCTCCGCCGTGAGGTGGACGTGCTGACCCTGACGGCTACGCCCATCCCGCGCACCCTGTCGTTGGCCCTGAGCGGCGCGCGCGACATGTCGATCATCGACACCCCGCCCGAAGAGCGCCTGCCGGTGCGCACCTACGTCTCAGAGCACGACGAGGCGTTGATTCGCCGGGCCATCCTGCGCGAGATCGACCGGGGCGGGCAGGTGTTCTTTGTGCACAACCGCGTGCAGGATATCCACGACGTGGCCGACCGCCTGGCGAGGGTGGTGCCCGAGGCCTCGGTGGTGGTCGGCCATGGGCAGATGGACGAGGGGGAGCTCGCCCAGGTGATGCTCGGCTTTGCCCAGGGCGAGTACGACGTGCTCTTGTCGACGACGATCATCGAGAGTGGGCTCGACATTCCCAACGTCAACACGATCATCATCGACCGGGGAGACGCTATGGGCCTGGCGCAGCTCTACCAGCTGCGTGGCCGCGTGGGGCGCGGCGCTAACCGCGCCTACGCCTACCTGTTCTACAAGGAACCCCTGTCAGACATCGCTCGGCAGCGCCTGCAGACCATCCAGGAGGCCACCGAACTGGGCGCCGGCTTCCGCGTGGCCATGCGCGACCTGGAGATCCGCGGTGCCGGTGAGATTCTAGGGGCCGAGCAGCACGGGCACATCGCCGCGATCGGTTTTGACCTCTACACCAGGCTGCTGCAAAAGGCGGTGGCGGAGCTGCGCGCCCAGAGCGGAGACACCGTGGCGGCTATGCGCCGGGCGCAGCACGCCGTGGCCACCTCAGGGGCGCTCGAAACGGGGGTGAGCATCGACCTGCCGGTGTCGGCCTACCTGCCGGAGGGGTTCATGCCCGACGGGCAGCTGCGGCTGCGCTTCTATCGGCGCATGGCCCGCGTCGAGTCGGAGGAGGAGGTCGACAGCCTGGCCCAGGAGATGCGCGATCGCTTTGGCCAGATCGACGAGCCCGTCGAGGGCTTGCTGTACATCCTGCGGGTACGCACCCTGGCCGAGGCCTCGGGCGTCCGCTCGCTCAGCCGTGACGAGGCGCGCATCACCCTGGTGTTGCCGATGCCCCTCACGCCCGAAGCGGCGCGCAGCCTGGGCAGCCAGTTCTCCGACGCCACGGCGCGGGGCAACCGCGTCTGGCTGGACCTGACCCCGACCTGGCGGGAGCAGCTCCTGGGCCTGTTGCGCAGGCTGCTCGACCTGCGCCCCCTGGCCCAGGTATCTGCCTAGGCCCCGCGCCCGTACTACAGGGGCGGAGACGCCCGCCGCCCGCCGCGCCCCAGCCCGGCCGCTGCCAGCACCACGCCCACGACGATGAGCAGCAGGGGGCCCAGGAAGGTGAACACGCCGCTGAAGATCAGGAACATCAGCAGGCCCACCCCACCGACGATGCTGGCGGCCAGCAGCACGCCGCTCCGCCGCTCGGCGATCAGGTAGAAGAGAAAGAGCCCCAGCCCGACGGCCATCGGCTCGACGGTCCACAGGAACGCCCAGGTGCCCCAGAGCCCGGTGACGTTTTGAAAGAGGAGCACGAGGCCGTTGGCCGTGATGATCGTGCCGGGGATGACCAGCCCGGCCAGGCTGGCGCGCCGCTCCCACCACACGACCAGGGGGAGCAGGAAGGCCGCCCCGGCCCAGAGGATAAAGAAGGGCCACGCGGCGCGCCAACCAAGGCGCATCCCGAACAGCGCCCCGCCGCGCGTGGCTTGGGCCAGGAACATGATGATGCCCAGCAGGATCACCAGCAATCCCGCATACAGGGAACCGCGATTGCGCATAGGACAGACTCCTTCCCTCTCCGCCGTCGGACGTCACCCTCTATACGCGATCGCCACCGGCGGGTAGCGCCACGGCAGCGCGAAAAACGGCCCCCGTCACCGCGTGACGGGGGCCGTTCGGCATTCCTGGGGCACTATTGCATGGCCCGGGAGACGAGCGAATCGTCGATGTCCTCTCCCAGCGCCACCGGCAGAACCTGGTCCATGTTCTCCACGAACACAAAGTTCAGCGCGCGGCGCAGGCGCTTGGGCACCTCGGACATGTCCCGGTGGTTCTGCTTGGGCACCAGCATCGTCTTGAGCCCCGCCCGATGGGCGGCGAGCGCCTTCTCACGCAGGCCCCCGATGGGCAGTACCCGGCCGCGCAGGGTGATCTCACCGGTCATGGCCACGCTGTGGTTCACCACACGCCCGGTCAGCGCCGAGATTAGCGCTGTGGCGATGGTCACCCCCGCGGAAGGGCCGTCCTTGGGTACGGCGCCCTCCGGCACGTGAATGTGCAGGTCGATCTTGTCAAAGTCGATGTCGCCGATGCCCAGCTCCTCGGCCCGCGAGCGCGTGTAGGACAGGGCCGCCTGGGCCGATTCCTGCATCACCTCACCGAGTTGGCCGGTCAGGAGGAGCTGCCCCTTGCCGGGCATCACGGTGACCTCGATGGAGAGCGTGTCGCCGCCCGCTTCCGTCCAGGCCAGGCCGGTCGCCACGCCCACCTGATCGGTGGTCTCTGCCTCCAGGAAGCCGTAGCGCGGCGGCCCCAGGTAGCGATCCAGCCCCTGCTTGGTGATGTGCTTGGGCGAGGGCTTCCCCTCGGCCACCCGCAGAGCCACCTTGCGGCAGATCTGGGCAATCTGACGGTCCAGATTGCGCACGCCCGACTCGTGCGTATAGTCGCGGATGAGCGCGCGCAGGGCCCCGTCCGAAAAGTCGAGCGCCACCAGCCCGTTCTGCTCCAGCTGGCGCGGGATCAGGAACTTGTAGGCGATCAGGACCTTCTCGTCCTCCAGGTAGCCCGGGAACTCGACCACCTCCATGCGGTCCTCGAGGGCGTCGGGGATGGGGTCGAGCATGTTGGCCGTGGTGATGAACATCACCTTGGAGAGGTCAAAGGGCACCTCGAGATAGTGGTCCGAGAAAGCGCTGTTCTGCTCCGGGTCGAGCACCTCGAGCAGGGCCGAGGCCGGGTCGCCGCGAAAGTCGAGCCCCATCTTGTCGATCTCGTCCAACATAAAGACGGGGTTCTTGCTGCCGGCGCGGCGCATAGTCTGGATG
>JAAZBY010000623.1 GCA_012513595.1 Chloroflexota bacterium | reverse complement strand
GGTTGGGCGCTGGCCTCGGCCTGGCGATAGAACTCGGGCAACGCGAGGGCATCGCGCTGGATGTCGCTCACCGGGTTTTCGGTGAGGGCGTAGCGCACGGCCTTGCGCCAGCCGATGTTGCGCCCGTGCAGGCCGTGGCCGCTGGCAGCGGCCGTCTGGGTGTACAGCCACCAGCGCTCCTCCGGGTAGAGCCCCTGCCAGTTGGCCACGGCATGGCGGGTCAGCCCGGGGTCGGCGTCTTCGATGGCCCAGGCCAGCAGGACCAGCTCTTTGCCCAGGTCGCGACGCAATAGGTTCTGCTCCGGCCGCCAGGCGCCGGCAGCCAGCCCTTCCGACTTGAGCCGTCGGTTGAACTCGGCGCGCACGGCGTCGGCGATCCCGTCCCACTTGGGGCGGGCCAGCACCACGCGGATCTGGCCATCGGCGGCGGTGCTCGTGGTCGTAGCGCTGGATCCGTCGACGTTGTTCCAGCGCAAGTGCTCGCTGATGGCCACCTCCTGGCTGGCGCCGCGCGGAACGCGCACCACGAAATGGTGCTGGCTCTCGGCCGGGTCAAAGCCAAAGGACCGCCTGACCTGGTCAAGCGGCCTGTTCTGCGACGTGGTCATGACTTCTGCTGGACCTCACCCGGTTGGAGCTCGGTGCGCTCGGCGGCCACCCAGTCCAGCAGGTCCTGCCCGGTGGGGTAGCACACCGCCTGTACCTCCATCATGACCTGCCCCTCCCCCTGGACGCGACGCAGGAGCCCGAGCGCCTCGACCAGCTGTTCCGTACTGAGCGACACCTTCTCCGACGTCACCAGTTGGGCCCATTCGGTCGCGCGACCGCTCCCACCGCTGGTAACCGTCAGGCCGGCGGGCCGGCCGCGGTGTTTTTCCTGCTTCTCGATCCAGGCGTACGTGTCTTGGGTGCTGTGGGTTTCCTGTCGGCGCTCCAAGCGGGCGGGCAGCCGGGGATCCACGTGCACCTGAGGTCCGGGGCCACTGCCCGGGCGTTCGACGGGCACGTTGAGCACCTCGGAGGCGACGCCGTCCCGCTCGGCATAGGCCAGCACGACTGTCGCGCTCTGGGGGAGGGCAAAGGGATCGGCATACCGCGCGCCGGCCAGCTTGGGGTCAGAACCGTCGGTGGTATAGTGGACGTGCGCCATCGGCGCGGCCTCGAGCTCCATCATGCGCTCGTCGCCGGCCTGGAAGATGCGGTGCTTGAGGGTGATGCGGTTCTGCCAGGTGACGGGCTCGCCGGTCTCGTGCTCGCCGGTCGAGTCGACGCAGAGGAAGGAAAGCCTCAGCGCTGAGCTGCGCAGCTCGCTCCCCTCCAGCCTGGCAGAGGCCGTGCTGGCCCCGCTGCCGACCTCCCAGTACAGGGTGTCCCCATGGACGGGCGTCAGGCGAAGCAGCACCTTGCCGGTGGTGTCGTCTCGGGTCAACTCGCGGACGCTGACGTCCGTCTTGGGCCGCTCGAAGGGCCCCTTGTCCACATAGCCATTCTCCTCGCGCCAGACGTCCCGGAACAGGCATTCGGTCTTTAGGTCCTCGAGCGCCGAGGGGATGTGCCACTGCCAGCCCGTGTTCGTGGCGGCGCGCCGCTTCACCTCGACCCAGGGCATGGCCTGCTGGGTGAAGAGGCGCTGCTCGCACTTTTTCCGAAAGGTCTCGCCCGACACATCGTCGGTGAACTTCATCTTTTCGCCGAGAAGGCTGCGCACCTGCTCCTCGCCGTCGTAGCGGTTGGAGCCGAACCGCATGTGAAAGTCGGAGCTCGCGAGCGCCTCGCCGGTGGGGTACCACAGGGTCGTGAACGTCTCGCGGACAGCGGAGTGAAAGTTCTGCGTGTGACGGTCGCGCAGCTGCTCCGCCTGGATCATCTGGGGGTCGCTTTCGGGCGTGCGCTCTTCGGTCAGTTCCTTCACGATCTGGCCGACGGCGCGCAGGCGCTTGCCGATGTTCACGAGGTCGTTATAGGTATTGCGCGGGCCGCTGAGGAAGGCGAGGCGGTTCTTCCAGGTGGCCTGTTCGTAGAACTTGATTACGTCCGGGTCGAGGCCACCGGCGCTGGGGCGCGCGATCACCAGGGTGACGCGGTCCTGCTCGGGCTCGATGGCGTCGATGGCGGGGAAGACCTGCACGCGCTGGTATACGTCCCTGACCTCCGGGCGAAAGAGCCCTTCCAGCCGCTCGCGCAGCTCCTTCAGGGCCTGCTCGTCAACGTAGGCTTTGACCAGCGTCTCCAGCCTGGCGTTCAGGTTCTGGACGTCGCGGACGTAGAGCTTGCCGTCGCGGGTGGAGTGCATGTACCAGGCCTGAGTAGCGAGCGCCGGCAGCACCTCGTTCTTGAGCCGCGCCGCATCTCGCCCGGGCTCGGCCAGGTGGGTGATGATCTCGGGGATGGCCAGGCCCCGCACGGCGTTGGGCACGTTGGCCAGCGAGGCCATGAGTAGCAGCTTGCCCGCATCGGTCGCATCGTGAGAGTCATACTCGGCATCCAACAGCTCGGCGGTAGCGCTGCCCTCCGCGGCGATGTCGTGGGCGATGGCGTTCCCCAGC
>JAAZBY010000622.1 GCA_012513595.1 Chloroflexota bacterium | reverse complement strand
GAGATCACCGAGTTCGCCAACGCCGGGATCATGGTCGGCATGGCCTCGGTCAACTTTAGTGCGGACCCCGAGCACTCTTTCGACGGGTTCTACGGCGTGGCCTCGACGTACGGGTCCTTCTCTTACCTCAAGTACGGCCTGATGCGGCTGTACAGCCAGTTGGCCCAAGACTGCCAGTGGAGGGTGGGCAAGTTCCTCTGGATCGCCGGGCACTCTGGCCCCGAGACGGCCGATGACAGCCGCACGCACTTTGGCATCTTTGCCCCCGGGGTGACGCAGCTCTTCCCAGCCGGGTCGGTCATCAACCTGCATCCCTGGGAGCACAACGAGGTTCCCGTTCTGCTGGGTGCGGCGCTGGCCACCCCGGCGCCGATCATCGCCCTGCACCTGACGCGGCCGCCCATCACCATCCCTGACCGCGAAGCCCTGGGCATGCCGTCGCACTGGGAAGCCGCCCGGGGGGCCTACATCGCGCGGGACTATCGCCCCGGCGTGCCCCGCTCGGGCACGGTCATCGTCCAGGGCACCAGCGCCATGGTCAGCATCACGCAGGCCATGCCGGATCTGGAACGGGCCGGCCTGAACTTCAAGGTCGTCTATGCGGCCAGCCCGCAGCTGTTTGCGCTGCAGCCGGCCGAGTACCGCGAGCGGGTGCTGTCTCCGGGGGATCGCGCTGACTCGACGGTCATCACCACCCAGGCGCGCGCGCTGATGGGCGACTGGCTCTTTAACAAGATCGCCGAGGAGTACGCCCTCTCGGCGGACTGGGACAATCGCTGGCGGAAGGGCGGTCGGCTCGACGAGCTGGTCGACGAGGCGCACCTGTCGCCGCGCTGGGTCCGCCAGGGGCTGGAAACGTTCGCGCGCGAGCGGCCCGAGCGCCTGGCCCGCCTGCAGAAGGAGCTTGACGACGCCAGAGGGTAGAACCCGCCGCGACCTGGTGGGCGACAAGCCACAGAACCTCCCGCGCGGCACCGGCGGGAGGTTCTGCTTTGTGGTATGCTTGGCCTGCCTGAAGGCAGAAGGGGAGGGAGGTGCCGTGGACGCTCTGACACTGCTGGCCGTCTTTGCCCATCCGGATGATGAGGCCTATGGGATGGGCGGCAGCCTGGCCAAGTACGCTGCCGAGGGGTGTGAGGTGCACCTGGCCACCGCCACCCGCGGGGAGGTGGGCCAGATAGCCCCCGGCGTGGATGCCAGCCCCGCCACCCTGCCCGACGTGCGCGAGCACGAGCTGCGCTGCGCCTGCCGGTCCTACGGCATTCACCCGCCGCATCTGCTGGGCTACATGGATGGCCAGTTGACCATCGTGCACCAGGGCCAGGCTGTGGGGCGCCTCGTGCGGCTGCTCCGCCAGGTGCGGCCGCAGGTTGTGGTAACCTTTGGCCCCGACGGCATCTATGGGCACTATGACCATATTGCCGTACACCGCTGGACCACGATCGCCGTCGAGCTGGCCGCTGACCCGAGTTGCTTCGCCGACAGCCCCGCCGCGGAGGGCCAGGAATGCCGCCCTTACGAGGTGGCCAAGCTGTACCACCACGTCCTCCCCGAGGAGCAGCTGGCCACCATGCGCGACGCAGACGGGCGCGCCGCGGTGCTGATGGACGGCGTGCCCTTCGCCTTCGTCGGGTACCCGCCCGGGGAGGTCACCACCCGGATCGACGTGTCGGCAACCGTGCAGGCCAAAGTGCGTGGGCTGCGCTGCCACGCCACCCAGGTGGGCAACGGTACAGAGGCCTCCTGGGACGAGGCGGCGCGCGATCCGTTCTTTCGGACGGAGTGGTTCCGACTAGTGCATTCCACGGTGG
>JAAZBY010000621.1 GCA_012513595.1 Chloroflexota bacterium | reverse complement strand
GGCTGGACATCGAGGTGCCCCCCAGGAAGTAGTACGAGGTCTTGCCGCTCTGCAACTGGTACGGCCCCACCACCCACGACCCCGGCGCGGCCACGTCCAGGTCCTGCCCGGCCAGCGCGCGGCTGGAAAAGTCGGTGATATAGTAGTCCGCGGGGTTGAGTGGGTCGGCGACGTTCGTCGCGTACCACCAGGTGCGGTTCCCAGCCGGCGACCATTCGCCAATCCAGCCCGAGGCGGCCACCGAGATCACCGGCGCATAGGCGCCCGGGTAACCCATGCCGGCCGCGCCCTCGTTCCCGGCCGAGGCGACCACGATCACGCCCTTGGAGATGGCATAATCGATGGCTGCCTTCTCCATCGCGTCGAGCTCGGGCCCGCCAAGGCTCATGTTGATGACCACCGGGGAGCCTGCCAGCGGCCCGGCCTTCAGATCAGCGACGTAGGCGATGCCCGCCGCCACCACCGACGACCAGCCGGAACCGTTCTGGTTCAGGACCTTGACCGGGATGACCTTGGCCAGCGGGGCCACGCCGTTGACGGGCGTGCCGCCCATCGAGTAGCCCAGGATCGTCGAGGTGACGTGGGTGCCGTGGAGTTCTGGTCGTGCTCCCACTTGTTGGGCTGCTCCGAGACAAAGCCCCTCTCACCGCCGCCACCGCCAAAGCACTTGGCATACTCGACGGCGATGCGCTCCTGAGGAAAGTACTGCCGCCAGGAGTCGAGCAGCCCCGTGTCGAGCACGGCCACGTAGACGCCCGCGCCGTCGTAGGCAACCTTCCGGTTGGCAAAGCCGAAATCGGTCACGTTGATGGCGTCAAGATCCCAGGTGGAGAGGCCGTCCACAAAGTCGGTAAAGGCGACGGTGTCGACCGGGGAGCCCTTGCGTTCCGCGTCGGGGTTGGCCGCCGCCACGTAGGGCAGGGCGCGGATCGCCTCGAGGTTGCCCCACTTGGCCTGGAGCTCGACGGCGTTGATGGTTGGGATGGCATCGACCACGCGGCCGTAGGCGCCCAGGCCCGCCAGGACCTCCGCAGTGGCAGGGACGTTGAGGACGACGTTGATGCCGACCATCTTGCCGGCCGGCGGTTCGCCGGGGGCGGCCTGGGCGCTGAGCGCGCCGGCCAGCATCAGAGACAGAACGAGCACGAGCGCGAGAATGCGATGCTTCACTTCTGAACCCTCCTGTTGCGCATCTGCCTAGCCAGCGGATGACCCCGCCGAACCGATCGGACGGGGTGGGCCCCGATCTCGCCATGTGGAGACAGTCGTACAGGAGCGCGCACTGCGCAGGGGTGGATGGGGCGGAGCTTACCCAGCATCCTAACGCAATCTGCCGCTGTACGCAAGGGGTCTAGCGGAAGGTTGCGGGAGATCGAGAGAGGCGGCCGCCGTCCCCGCCGGCCCGCGGGCGGCGCCTGGCTACTTGTGTGGGCGCGCCCCCACGCTATACTCTCGGCTCAGAGGTATAGATGATGAGCCGCGACCCGTACCGAACCCTGAGGGACTCTCTCCGCGCCCTGCGCGACGTCCTGCCGCCTATGGCAGACGGCGCCGGCGCGCTGCCCCCTGCGCCCCAGCGGGACTGGCTGGAGAGACTCCGGCGGACGGTGCTGCCGGCCATTGACTTTGACCTGCCGGTGCTCCTGGTGGGCATCTGCGGCGGCGGCTCGACGGGCAAGTCCACCCTGCTGAACGCGCTGACCGGCCGGCCGCTGGCCAAGGTGGGCTTTCGCGCCGGGCTGACGACGCGCGTCCTCCTGGTGGGCCACCCGGCGGTGCTCACCCCGGGCGTGGCCGAGTCACTCCTCTACCGGCTGGGCGAGAGGCCCCAGGCCTGGCGCAGCCCGGAGGAGACGGTCATCCCGGGCGCGCCCCTCTACGCCACGTCGGAAGCCGTGCCGCAGACCCTCCTGTACATCGACACCCCTGACTTTGACACCGGCGACCTCGACCGGATGGCCAACCGTGAGCGGGCCGAGCCGATCCTGCGCACCGCCGAAGTGATCATCTATGTGTTCACCAACACGGTGTACAACAACCTCTCCAACACGCGCTTTATGGCCGACCTGGTGGGCGGCGTCGGTGGGCGGCCGATCGTGCTCGTCTACCGCATCTCGCGGGCTGCCCCCGACGCCGAAGTGCTCGAGCACTGCCTGACGGTCGGACGGCGGCTGTATGCCTCGGGCGACGGGGAGGCGCTGCCGAGCCAGGTGGTCGGCATCTACCGCATGCACGAGTCGGACTCTGTGGCCCTGGGTCAGCGCGAGCCGACGCTCGAGCCGCTCGGCGCCGTGACGCGGGGCCGGCCGCTGGTGCGCCTTCTGGCGGAGCTCGACGTGCCGGCCATCAAGCGGCACGCCTTCGCCGGGGACCTGGCCGTCATTCGCAGGGGCGCCCACGGCGAGCTAGCCGCGCTGCGCTCCGCAGCGCGCGAGGCCGCCCAGTACCGCGACGCGCTCCGGCACGCCATGGCCGAGCACGCCCTGGAGGCCTTGAGCGCCTTCCCCGCGCAGGAGGCGGTGACACTGGCGGTGAGGCTCTTTGTGAGCACCAGCCCGGCGTACATCCGCCTGCTGCGCGGCACCGGGCGCCTGGTGAGCGCGCCGCTCCGTGCCGCCCAGGCTCTGGCCCGTCGCGTTGGCGAGCGGGGCGCGAAGGCCAAGGGCGGGGCGGGGGAGCCGGACCTCCACGAGGCGCTCAGCCAGAGCCTGCTCGAGGCGGCCAACAACCTCCGCAACCGCCTCATGGATGACCATCTGATCGTCCAGGTCAGCGCCCAGGACGACTTGTACCGCGCCGTGCGCGCCGCGGGCCAGGTCGGCCCGGCCGTGCCGGCGGTGGAGGCGGTCGGCCCGGGCCTGTACAACCTGCACTTCCCGGTGCCACAGGCGGTGCAGCGTGAGGAGGGCGTCCTCCGCCACCAGGACTGGCACGCCGTCAGCCGCAGCCTGCAGGAGGCCGTTCCCGGCCTGGTGGGGCTGCCCGAGGGGATAGCCGAAGAGCTGCGCGCCGCCGTGCGGGCCTTTCGCAGCGGGATGAGCATCACCCAGAGGCTGCGCGAGCTGTTTTTCGCCTCACTCTCTGCCCTGCCGCCGCTGGTGGGCGTCAGCTATGCGCTGCTTACGGTGAACCCGGTCGCCGGGGCGGGGCTGTGGATCCAGGTGGAGAGCCTGTTCGGCCTGAACGACCTCTGGGCGCTGGTCTCCATCCCCGCCTCGCTGGGGTTGAGCGAGGAGGAGCGCCACCAGCTGGAGGCCATGATCGCGCCGGTCTTCCGCCTATGGCTCGAACGGCGGGCGGGCGCGGTGGCGGCGCTCTATGAGCGCACGGTCTGCCGGCCGGTGTTTGAGGCCCTCGCCGCCGTCCCCGCCGCGGATGACCCGCGCCTGGCCCGCGTAGAGGACGCTCTACTGGCGCTGGAGGCGCCCGCGCCATGAACGACCTACCCTCTGCCCCGGGCGAGGCCCTGGCTATGCGCAGCGCCGGCGCCCTGGCCTACGTCGAGGCCGAACTCGACGGTCTGCGCCAGGCGCTGACCGATCTGCCTGACTGGGCCCCCTCCCGGATGCTCCTGGCCGAGGCGGCCTGGCTGCGCGAGCGCCTGGGCGAGATCGCCGCCGCCTGGGAACGCAAGCTGGTGGTGGCCATCGCCGGGCCGTCGGGGGCCGGCAAGTCCACCCTCCTGAACGCCTTGGCCGGGCGAGAGCTATCGCCGACCGGTCTGCGGCGCCCGACCACGCGCGAGGTGGTGTTGTACGTGGGGGCGCGTTCCGATGCGGACCCGCTCCTGGATCATCTCGGCGAGGGCGCCGCGCAGGTACATGTGGCTGCCGAGGCCGCCTCGCTCGAGCAGCTCATCCTGGTTGACACGCCCGACACCAACACCCTGCCGGAGAACCAGCGCCTGCTGGCCCGCGTTCTCGAGCGTGCTGACCTGGTGCTGGCCGTGTTCCCCGCCCAGAACCCCAAGATGCAGGACAACCTGGCCTTCCTGGAGCCCTTTGTGCAGCACCTGCCGGAGGGCGCGGTCATCCCGGTGCTGAACATGGTGGATCGCGTCCCCCGCAGTCAACTGGACGAGATCGTGGCGGATTTCGTCGCGGCGCTGGAACGCAACTGGAAGCGCGGCCCGGGGCGCGTGTACCTCATCTCCGCCCTCGAGGGGGCTGGCGCCCAGAGCGTGCGCGATGAGGAGCCGCTGCACACCCTGAACGAGCTCCCGCTGTTGGCCGAGGCGCTGTTCTCCTCGCTGAACCGGGCCGGTGAGGTCGTCGATCGGCGCCTGGCCCATGCCGAACACCTCCTGGATCTCTTCCGCGGGCACTGTGCGGAGGTGCTAGAGGCCTCTGCTGAGCAGCGCGCCCTCGCCAGGGCGGCGCTGGCCACCCTGCGCACGGACCTCTCTCTCTGTCTGGGCGAGTCGCTCACCGACGAGGCC
>JAAZBY010000620.1 GCA_012513595.1 Chloroflexota bacterium | reverse complement strand
GGGGTCTTTAGCCCCTGGCGCGCGGACGGCGGCGAGCCTTTGTGCCGGCGAAGGGGGCCGCCGCGCAAGAGCGGCGCTGGGGCGCCGCACTCCACATCGGCCCGCCGCGCGCCTCGTATTCATGCCTGCCGGTGTACGGCCCGGCGCACATGACGACTCCATATCGGCCCGCCGTGCGTCCCGTTTTCATGCCTGCCGGTGTGCGGCCCGGCGCACATGACGACTCCACATCGGCCCGCCGCGCGCCCCATCTCCGTGCCTGCCGGTGTGCGGCCTGGCGCCCGTGACGGCTCCTCGGGCACAGCCGGCTACTCCCCCCAGCCGGCTAGGAGCGTCGTCTGATACACGCCGCGCTGCGGGGCGTACTCTTCCCCCAGCCGGAGCACGCGGCGCAGCGCGTCCGCCGGGACGACGTGGGGCGGCGCCGTCACGCGCAGCCGGTCCCATAGCTCCAGGTCCGGCCGGAGCGGCACCACCAACGTCTCCGCGCGGGAGGCCAACGCCGCCAGCCGCGTGCGGTGCGCGGCCAGGTCGGCGGCCAAGGGCTCGCTCGTGGCGCGATGGTCGGCCAGGCTGCCCAGCAAGGCCATCCCCAGGGTCATGGCGTCCTCCCCGGCCGCCGGGGGAGTGGCGGCCGCGACCCCCTCGCCCCACACGCGCCAGGCCGTCTCCGCCGGCAGGGCGCGCCCGAACTCGCCGCGCAGGAGCTCCCCGGCCGCGCCGACCTCCGCCGGCCCCGGCCCGTAAGAGGCCAACACCCGCGCGCGCAGGGCGCCGCTCGCCTCGCAGGCGGCCACGGCGCCGGCCAACCCCAACACTGCCCGCACCCCGTCGGCGGCCGTGTCGGAGGGGCGCAGGGTGAAGCGCGCCAGGGCCCGCCCGAGCGCCGCCTCACCGCCGTCGGCATAGTCCACCCCCACCGCCCCGGCCAGCGCCGCCAGGAGCGCGCGGAGCGTGAGGCCCGCCCAGTCACACAGGTCGGCGGAGCGCCAACGCCCCAGGAGGGCCAGGCCGTCCTCGGCGATGATGGTGAGCGCCCCCCCGCCCAGCCGCACAGCGGTGACGTCGTGCGGCGGGAGCGCCACCGTCTCCTCCCCCGAGGCGGTGCGGTACCCGCGCTTCAGGAGGACCGTGGCCCCCAGGCGGAGCGCCTCCAGCCCGCCGGCCGGCTCGCCGGGGCGCGCGAGCGCGCCGCCGACGTTGGGGATGGTCACCTCCAGCCGGGAGCCCTCCGCCCCCGCGCGCAGGCGGTAGCCGCCCACCGGCAGCCCGGCCAGGTTGTGCGCGGCGCTGGCGGCGCTCCAGAGCGTCGCCCGGCAGACGTTACGCTCATGCGCGGCATAGACGGCGCCGCCCGTGGCGGCCAGCGCGGCGCGCGCCGGCAGGGTCTGCCCCATGTCCAGCGTGGCGACGCGCCCCAGCCAGGGCCAGGTGCGCCCGCGAAAGACCGTCGTGTGCTGCCAATGGGCCGTGTCGGCCGAGCCCAACCGCTCGACGGCGGAGAGGTAGACGCCGTCATCCGCAACCGTCAGCGAGGGGTCGGCCCAGCAGGAGGCCTCGGCCTCCGCCCCGCCGGCGCCCCCCGCCAGCCGGTGGGCCGGGCCGCAGGCGTGGGCGGCGGCGTCGTAGGTGATCAGGAGGAGGGCGCCGTCGGCGGCCACGGCCAGGTAGTAGAGGTTGGGGCGGGCGGGGTCGCGGGCCAGGGCCAGCCCCTGGCAGAAGACCAGGCCAGCCAGCCCGGGGACGGCCATCTCGGCGGACCAATCGGGTCCGCCGAGGTCGTCGCGCGTCAGGGCCACGCGCACCTCGCCGGGCCGGGAAAAGGCGCAGGCGCCGCCGTCGGCGGCCAGGCGCACGGGGGTGTAGTCCCACGTACGGCAGGCCGCCGGCGCCGACCAGGTCGCGCCGCCATCGGCCGAGTCGACCCGGGCCACCTGGCCGGCCAGGTTCAGGTAAAAGATGGAGAAGGCCGCGGGCGAAAAGGCCGCGGGCGAAAAGGCCGCCAGGGCCACGTCTTCGCTGCCGTCGGCGTCGGTCGCCACGGCCGCCCAGGCGCCCGGCCAGGAGGCCGGCGCGGCCGGGTCGGCCAGGCGGGCGACGAGCACCTCGCCGCCGCGGAGGAGGGCGCGCACCAGCCCCGGCCCGCCGGCGCGCAGGTCGCTGCGCCGGGTGGAGGCCGTGCCGGCGGCGTGGCGCGCCCAGCGGGAGCGGTGGTCCTCGATGGTCAGGGAGACGGCCGGCCGCCCGCGGCGGGAGGTGGCCGCGGCCAGCAGGGCGGGGGAGATGGTGCGCATGGCTACCTCCTTGGCTCTCTCGAAGGGGCGGGGCCCCCGGCGGGGATCATGCGGCGGGCGGCGCAGGCGCGCAGCGCGGCAAGGGCCTGCTCGAGGAGGGCCAGGGTGGCCCCGTCCAAGAGGCGGGCCAGGTCGCCGCTGACGAGGCGGGTGGAGCCATCGTCGTAGACGAGCTCGGCGCGGTAAGAGAGGAGGCGGCGGGAGGACGGCCGGTCGATGATGGCCAGGGTCAGCTCGCCGAGGCGGGTGAGGCGCCGCGGCGGGCGCCGGCGGTGCGGCGGGAGCCAGTACATTGGGGCACCTCCGTGGGATGCGTGGGGGGCTTAGCGCGGCGGCGCGGCCTGGGTGGGCCGGTCGGGGCAAGCCCCTCTGGCTGCGTGGCGCTGGGCTTGGCCAAAGCGGCGGCGAGCCGCCGCACTCCAGGGCGGGCCGATTTGGAGCGCGGCGGACCTGGCGCGCAAGGTGCGCCGCGTGCGGCGGCGCGGCCTGGGTGGGCCGGTCGGGGCAAGCCCCTCTGGCTGCGTGGCGCTGGGCTTGGCCAAAGCGCAGGCAAGCCTGCGCAGCCCATAGCGGGCCGATGTGGAGAACGACGCCTTGCCGCCGCCCCGGCCCGCCGCGTTCTCAGTACGCCCCCAGCACGACGGCGCCGACGTCGGGCCATAGCGCCACGACCACCCGGTCGCCGGGGGCCAGCCCGCCGGGCGGCACGCTCCGCAGCACCGGCAACCCCCTGAGCACGCCGGTGGCCCCCTCCAGGCTGACGGTGGCGGTGTGGGTGGCCGCGTCATAGGCGGTCACCACCCCGCGCAAGACCTGCATCTAGATACCTCCTTCCCAGGGGACGCGCGGGTCGGCGATGGCCGGCACCAGGGCGGCCGCCTCGGCCAGGGCCTGCCGGTAGCAGGCCAGCCGCCCGGCCGCCCAGGCCGAGTAGCGCTCCGCCGCGCCGCCCACCGTGACGCGGCCCACCAGCGCCAGGGCCAGCCCCTCGACGGCGTAGGCCGCCGCGCCAACGAGCAGGACCTCCTCGCCGGGCGCCTCGAGCGTCGTCTCCTCCGCGCCGTCCAGCCCGGCGATGGTGTGGGCCGCCTCGTAGAAGACCAGGACGTCGTCCGTCCCGTCGGCGCGGGGCGCCTCGGGCACCAGGAGCTCCAGCGTGGCCGCCTCGCGCAGGCGCCAGGCCGGCCGCGCCGGCGGCCAGGCCGGGATGAGCGGGTCGTAAGGGTAGTGCACCTCCAGGACGGTCTGCAGGCCGCTCAGCCCCGCCAGTGAGACGAGGCGAGAGCCGGCCGCGCTGGGGAGCGCTTCCGCCAGGCGGCGGGGACGCGCCCGGGAGTACTCGGCCAGGGCGCGGCGCAGGGCGGCGGTCAGTTGGTCGGCGTCCCAGGCGGCGCCGGCGGGTTCCGGCAGCGCGGCCGTCAGGCGCGGGAGCAGTTCGGCGAGGGTGGACATGGGCGGGCCCCTTTCTCTTCCATGGGCTGCGCGGGCGCTGCCCGCGCCGTGCCGGGGCGGCCCCGGCGGGGAAAGCGCCGGCAAGCCCGCGCAGCCCCAAGGTGTTGCCTGGCGCTACGGGCGGTCAGCCAGGCGGCGGACCTGCTCGCGCAGGGCCTTGGCACGCGGGCGCGCCACGGCCCGGTCGTAGGTCAGCATCCCCAACAGGGTGGTCAGCGCGGCCACCAGCAGCTGGATGGCCAGCTCGGTCCACCAGGCGGCGGAAAAGAGCGCCATGCGGATCACCTCCTCTCCTGTGCGGCCGGCCCCTACCGCTAGGCCACGTTGTGCTTGTACAGGGCGCGGTAGTCACCGATGCCCACCGCAAAGATAAAGCGCACCTTTACTCTCATCTCATCGTTGGTGAACATCGCCCCGCCCAGGTCGGCGTCGGCCACGAACAGCTCGGGCGTGCGCCCAAAGCGGTACCCGATGCAGACCCCCTCGAGCTCGGCCGGGTCGGCCACGGCGGCCCAGTCGGTGGCATCGGTCCAGTCGGGCACCACCACGATGTTCTCCGCGCTGCGCTGCAGGACGTTGCGGTAGGCGGCGTTGGCCACCGGCGCGACGTCGGAGGTAAAGATCTCCAGCGCCGTCTTTTCCAGGTCGATCGGCACCAGGCAGTAGCGGGGCCGCAGCCCCAGCCTCTTGGCGGAGCCGAACTCCTGCTGCTTGAACATGGCCGCCACGGTCGCCTGCCAGGCGCCGGAGGCCAGCGCGGTGCTGCCCAGGTTGCCATGGGCGGCGGCGAAGAGGGCCTCCCCGTCGGCCAGGAGCGGGCCGGCGCCGGCGTTCTCGGTGAACAGGAGCGCCACCCGGCTGGAGAGGGTCCGCCAGGCGGCGTGGGCCAGGTTGCGGGGGATGGCCCGCACCGCGGCCACGTCGTCCCGGTCGATCATCTCCAGCGTCAGGCCGATGTAGTTGCCCCGCTTGGTGAACGGGGAGGTCTCGGCATAGTCGTCCCAGGGCTTTTCCACGTAGGGGCCGCCCTCGGCGACGGCGTCCAGGTCGCTAAAGCCGCCCACGGTGATCCAGCGGACGTCGTTCAGGGTGGCGAAATCCTCCTCGTGGACGATCGGCGCCCACCATCTGGGCCGCGACTCAAAGTGGCTCAGCAGGACCTTGTTCAGGGCGTTCGCCACGATCTGCGCCATGGTCGCCGTGGTGGCGTTGGCCAGGGTCACGCGCTCCCCGCGGAAGACGCCGTAGCGCTCCCAGTCTCCGGTGAGGAGGTCGTAGGCCTCGCGGATGCCCGACAGGCGCGGCACGTCGGCGGCGCGCCCGACGGCCGGCACGCCCACCAGCCGCTCGACGGCCAGGCCGATGCGGTCCAGCGGGGTCAGCATGTCCGTCACGCGGCCCAGGTTGCGGATGGCGCCCTGGGCGGCGGCGCGCCCGTAGGCGTCCCGGTAGAGGGCGATCAGGGCGGCCGCGTCGGCGGCGGGATCCTCGGACAGGCGGGTGCGGACGGCCTCGCGGGCCTCGGCGGGCAGGCCGGAGGTGGCCAAGGCCACGTCGAGGGTCAACCGGTCGACGCGGGCGGCCAGGGTGGCCACGTCGTTGGCCGGCGCCGGCGGCGCAGCCGGATCGGCGGCCGGCGCGGCGTCGGCGGGGGGGTCGGCGGTCGGCGGGGGAGGGGCGGCCTGCCGCACGCGCTGCGGCAGGGTGGCGCCTTCCGGGGCGGCGTGCTGAGAGAGGGTCAGGTCGTTCATGGGGAGGCCTCCTTGTGGCCAGGGGGCCGCGGCGGGGCCCAGCAGGCGCCCGCCGGCGGCCGGATTCATGACGATGTCCACCGATTCGACGCGATCGATCCGGGCCACCAGGCCGCCCTCCGCCTCCACCCACAGCACGGCCGAGAGGCCCAGCTGCGGGAGGGAGGCGGCCTCGCGGGCCAGCCTGGCCAGCCAGCCGGCCTGGCGGTAAAGGCGCAGGCGCCCGGTGAGGGCGCCGGGGGCGGGGCGCGCGGCGTACCCCACCCGGACGAGCGTGCCGGCCAGGTCGCGCACCGAGCGGCCGCCGGGGCGGCCCGCGTCGGCGGGGCCGGCGTGGTCGACATAACAGGGCGCGCCCACGAAGAGGGGGGCGGCCTGGGCCAGGAGGGCGGCGGGGAAGGTCAGCCCATTGGCCGGCCCGGCCCGCATGATGATGACGTCGAGATAGGCGCCCTCCAGGCCCGCCGCGGCTGCCGCGGAGGCCGCCGCAGGGGTCGCGGGGCCCGCCGCAGGGGTCGCGGGGCCCGCCGCAGGGGTCGCGGGGGAGGCGAGGACGGCCCCGCCCGTCAGGGTCAGCCGGGTGCTCATGGGGCCTCCCCTCCGGCGTCGGCGCCGGGTGCGGCGTCGTCCGCCGGGCCGGGCACCGGCTCTAGCGTCACGCGGACGTCGACCTCCCCCAGGCCGGCGCGGCGCGCGGCCCAGCGCACGACGTCCTCGAGGACGCCGGCGAACACGTACTGCCGGTGCCGAAAGTGCCGAAAGGTGGCGGTGCCCATCTCTCGCGCGGTGGCCCGGTTGGCCGACTCGCCCTCGGCCAAAAAGTGCAGCGGCACCCCCACCCCCGCGGCGATCATCAGGCGAATGGCCTTGCCGTCGGCCTCGACGTCGTCGGCGCCGATCTGCGGCTGAATGGCCCGCCACTCCTCGTTCCCATCGGTAACGATGATCGAGCCCGACTGGGGGATGCGCGCGTAGAGCGCCCGGCGCGCCTCGAGGTGCCCGGGGAGCGCCCCGCGCACCTGCACGTGCCACAGGTAGGCGCCCTTGTAGCGGCTGATGCGCACGCGGTCCTCCAGCCAGAGGTCGTAGCGGTCCAGCCAGGCCACCACCTGGGCCAGGTCGCTGCGCCCGCGCACCTCGCCCACCTGCCGGTTGATCGAGTAGTGCAGCATGACCTGGTCGGGCTCGTCGTCGGGGGCTTCGCGCCCCTCGGCGGCGGGGGCCATCCACCAGAGGCCCTCGGGGTCATCGGTGAGCTGGTGGTAGCGGACCTCGCGTTCGAGGTCGTCGGGGTCGGTCTCCACCTGGTCGATGCGAGAGGCGGGCACCTCCCGGACGTAGGACATGCCGGTGACGGGGTTGCGGGAGAGGACCAGGAAGAGCTCACCGGCGCGGGAGAGCTCGTCGCACCAGCGGTGGATGCGGCCGTCGAGGGCGTTGAGCGGGTCGTGCCAGAAGCGGGCGGCGAAGGGGTGCCCCATGAGGCGGGCGCCGGAGCCGACCACAAAGTCGGTGGTCATGCCCACCAGCCGGGCGGCCAGCGGGTTGCTGCGGCAGGCGGCCTCGACGCGCTCGAGGGTGGCGCGCGTCTCGTGCCAGGGGGGCGTCTTGCCGGGGACGACGAGGGGGCGCCAGGCGGCCTCGTCGGGCAGGGGGCCGGCCTCGCGGGGAGGGTCGGCCAGGGCGCGGCGCCCTGGGGCGGCGCCGCGGCGGGCCAACCGTGTGCTGAGCCAACGCGTCCAGGCCATGGGAACCTCCTCTCGGCGGGCTTAGGAGACCAGGGCGACCGTCTCCCAGGTGCCGGAGGCGGCCAGGCGCAGGGTGGCGTTGGTGGTATCCCAGACGAGCATGCCGGGGACGGTGGTCGGGTCGGGCAGGGAGGCAGCGGGCATCTGCGGGAGGAAGAAGGTGGCGGCGGGGCGCAGGTCGACGGCGGCGCCCTGGGTGGCCTCGATGCGGCCGGCGATGAGGCGTTCGGTGTGCAGTTGCATAGCGGGGCTCCTTTCGTAGTGCGGGGTTCCTGTAGGGGATACAGGGCGAGGGAGGGGGTTCTTACGGCTGGCGGGGGAAGAGGATTCACCACCGAGGCACCGAGGGCACGGAGAAGAGAAGAGAAGACCGGAGCAGACAGGATTTACAGGATTGACAGGATCACCGGCCACAGCACACCCTGGCGCCGGGCCGTTCCCCTCCCCAATCCTGTAAATCCTGTTAATCCTGTCCTTCTTCTCCTCTCTTCTCTTCTCCGTGCTCCGTGGTAGATCCTCCACCCCCCTTGACACCGCCGCCCCGGCGCACTAGATTCCCGCCGCGACGCACCGCCCCCGAGCACGCCCAGGAGGCACCATGGCACGACCGACCAAGCACGCCCCGACCATCACGATCATCACCGGCATTGCCGCCGCGTTGGGGGCCGGCGCCGGCCTCCTCACGCGCCAGCCCCTCTGGGCGCTGGGGGGGTTGCTCCCGGCCACCGTTTACGAGGTCTACCGCACCGAGGGGGAGAGCACCCGCTGGGCCTCCTGGGTGCTACTGGGGGTGTTGCTCCTCGAGGGGGCGCTCCTGTGGTTCGGCGTCGACGCCGACCTGGCCACCTTCCTAGGGCGCGACTCGCAGACGGTGGCCGGCTACGACGTGCCGCTGGGGCCCGTCACCGTGGTGGGGCCGGTGGTGATGGCCGTCGTCTGCCTGATCCTCATCAGCCAGACGCGCGGGCGCTACACCAGGGCGCTGGCGGGGATCATCCTGGTTGGCGCGGCGGCGGCGCTGTACATCATCGATCCCGGCATCCTTGGCCAGTGGCTGGGCGCCGCGCTGGACCGGCTGTAAGAGAGAAGAGAGGACGTTCCACCACGGAGGCTCGGAGGGCACGGAGAAGAGAAGAGGTAGATAGGGAAGAGTAAGATAGAGAGCAGGCGCTACCAGGGAGGCATGGGGAAGAGAAGAGGGGGGAGATGGACGACTTGGGCGCCAGGAGGGGAAGGGCGGGCAGGAGGGCTGGCGTGCCACTGGTGGAGGAGGCGCTGACGGGGCGCATCATCGGCGCCGCCATGGAGGTCCACCGCGCCCTGGGCCCGGGGCTGCTGGAATCCGCCTACGCCGCCTGCCTGGCGGAAGAGCTCTCCTTTCTCCGCATCCCCTATCGGCGCGAGGTGCCCCTGCCCGTCGTGTGGGCATGCGGGCGGCTGCCCGGCGACGGTGCCGACCAGATGGCACGATCTGCCTCCGTTTCCGCCCTGCACGTGTTGACATGCTGGGCCGTGTATGCTATAGTGTGATCGATCTCCCCTGTTCCTTCGGGAGCAGGGCGCGAGCCCGCTTCGGCGGGCTCTGCTATTTCCGCCCCTGGGAGATGCGCCGTGAGGACGAACGTCTACGTCGACGGCTTTAACCTCTATTACGGTTGTCTCCGACGCAGCCCCTACAGATGGCTGGACCTCCTGGCTTTCAGTCGTCGTGTCTTTCCGCCCCCGCGCAACGAGATCCACCGCATCCGCTACTTTACCGCGCCAGTGCATGCAACCCACTCGGATCCGCAGAAACCGCAGCGCCAGCGGACGTACTGGCGCGCTCTGTCCACCCTGCCCGGCGTCAGCCTGCACCAGGGACAGTTCCTGTCTCACGTGAAGAGCCTACCCCTCGCGCCCCGCACGGGCCTGAGACCGTGCAGGTCATCAGGACGGATGAGAAAGGTTCCGACGTGAACCTGGCCAGTTACCTACTCGTGGACGGATTCGATGCAGACTATGAGGTGGCGATCGTCATCTCCAACGACTCGGACCTGGCGACGCCGATCAGGATGGTCAGGGAGCGCCTGGGACTGCCTGTGGGCGTTCTTAATCCGGTGCTCGACGGCAAGGCGAGCTGGCAACTGCGCAACACGGCAACGTTCTACCGTAAGGTACGCGAGTCCGCGCTGGCCGCGTGTCAGTTTCCCGATACACTTTGCGACCTGGTGGGCATGTTCTACAAGCCTGCAGGCTGGTGAGGGGGAAAAAGGCCGCTCCGCTGCGGGGAGAACCCTCGGGGTAACAAAATGCCCCGCCGATTTCGGCATGTCGCAGTTGCCTGCGACCTCAGCCTGGCGGGGTCTGTCATGCGCATGATAGCACATTGTGCGGAGTTGTCAAGCATTTCCTGCAACAGCGTCCGGGAGCGCTCGCAGGCGCCGGGCCAAGCCGCCACGCGACCGGCCTGGGCCAGAAAGCCCCGAGGCCTCCCAAACCCAGCCGATAGCAGCCACATGTTCTACGTATAGCACGGATTGGGGGGTTTGGCAAGGGCTATAGCGCTAGTCGATGATGGTGTTCCCCATCCCACAAGTGCTTCTTCAACTCTGTCACCTCCATCGCTGTAGTGCCAAGTGCCGCTGCAACCGCGCGCTCAGCGTGGCTTCTCGTGTGACCGACCGTCTTTGGCCGAGGAATCCCCCGGGCAGGCCCGCCGCAGGGTGGCGGCCCGCCCCGCCGCGCCACCTGTGGGCCGCTCTGCCGGGCCACGCTTCGCTGGCGCCACGATCGCGGATACGGGCTTCGGAAGCGGCCTAGTCTCCCAGGGCGGCCCATATCTGGGAGTCGCCACGTACGCCGGGCCGCACACCGGCAGGCATGAAAACGGGGCGCGCGCGGGGGCCGATATGGAGTGCGGCGCCCCAGCGCCGCTCTTGCGCGGCGGACCGAGAAGCCGCGCGGCAGACCGCGAAGACGGCGCGGCAGACCGCGAAGACGGCGCG
>JAAZBY010000619.1 GCA_012513595.1 Chloroflexota bacterium | reverse complement strand
GAGCGTGCAGGTGGGCGGCGTCGCCCAGGCGGTGGCCATGCCGGCGGCGATCGTCGAGATGATGCGCTGGCCGCAGCTGGGCACGGCTCTGGTAGGCGGGGTGATCGCCCTGGGGGTCGACCGCCTCTGGCGCGGCCGCTAAGCGGGCAGGGCACGGGGCGCGCCGGGAGTAACTGCTCCCCGGCGCGCCCCGTGTGCTGAGCGCTGCCGCGCCGGACCTCTCAGGCGGTCGCCTGGCCGGAGGAGCGATCGCGCTTGAGCAGGAGCGGGCCGATCCGGTCCATGATCCAGCCGCAGAACAGCTCGATCCAGGGCACGACGGCCAACACGCGGGGGACATAGGCCACGCGGCGCGGGCGGGCCAGCAGGCCCCAGACGCGCTCGGCGACCACCTCAGGGCTGATGGCGAAGCGTCGGCCTGGCATCCTTCGTGCGGCAGGGCGAACGTCGGCCAGGGCGTAGAACTCGGTGTCCAGCACCGGCCCGGGGTCCAACACGCTGACGTGTACCCCGCTGCCGGCCGTCTCGCGGTGGAGGGCGGTACTGAAGGCCCCCGCAAAAGCCTTAGAGGCGCTGTACACGGCCACGCCCTGCGAGGGCAGGCTGCCCACCACCGACCCGATGTTCACAATGTGCCCCGCGCCCCGGGCGCACATGCGCGGCAGGGCCAGCAGCGTCAGCCGGACCATCGCCTCGACGTTCACGCGCATCATCTCGCGGGCTACGCTCCAGGGCATCTCGCTGCCGCGCCCGTACCACCCCAGCCCCGCGCCGTTCACCAAGACGTCGATCGCCCCGTAGGTCGTCAGCGTCGTCTCAATGACGCGCCGGCACTGCTCCTCATCAGTCAGGTCGGCGGGCACCACGAGCGCCTGCCCGCCCGAGGCGCGGATCTCCTCTGCCAGCGCCTCGAGGCGGTCTTCCCGCCTGGCGACGAGCACCAGCCGCATCTTGCGGGCCGCTAGGGCCCTGGCGGTGGCCGCCCCGATCCCGGCAGAAGCCCCCGTTACCACCGCGACGCGCCCCTCCCACTCCTTGGCCTGCAGGGCGGGCAGGTAGTAGGGCGACTTGCCGAGTAACCAGGCGCGCACCCACGGGCGGAAGAGGCGCACCAGATGCCGCCGCCAGCCAAGCCGGGCACGCATGTCGGCCACAAAGTCGTCGTAGGTGTGCACCTGGTAGTTCAACAGGGCCTGGCTCTCGCGGGTATCCAGCCAGTCGGTGCAGAACTGCTTGGCGGCAAAGGCCTCGTCTGGCAGCATCCCCACGCCCATGCCCGTCAGGGCCTTCTCGGCAATCTCGCGGAAGTAGAGCTGGCAGCGAGGCCCCCCGCCGATGTGCAGGGTGCGCCCCCAGATCTCCTCGCTCTCCACAGCGTTGGCCAGGGCCAGGCCGACGTCATGGGTGTGGACAAACTCCATCCGATTGGCCAGGGGAACGTCGAACATTCCCGCGTCGGGCTGGAGCGCGATCGGCATGGCGGCCGCGAACCGCAGGATCGACCATTCGAGCCCCGAGCCGCGCACGAGCTCCTCGCAGGCGACCTTGTGGCGGGAGTAGTGCTCGGTCGGGTTCAGCGGGTCACCGACGACGCGCGGCGGCTCCTGGTCCTGGGTCGGGCCGTAGATGTGCAACGAGGACGCAAAGATCAGCCGCGGAGGGTGCGGCAGCGCGCTCATCGCCTCGATGAGGTTGCGCGTGCCATCGACGTTGATCGAGCGCGACCAGTCGGGCCGGTCCTCGGAACCGGTGCCGGTGGCCGAAAGCTTGGGGATCACAAAGGCGAGGTGGATGACCACGTCCTGCGCGGCCACCACCTCGGCGACGTCTGCGGGGCGGCGGATGTCCCCCCATACGACGCGCACATCCTTGGGCAGGCGGCGGGCGGCCCGGGCGTTGGCGGGCGTGCGCACGTCGAAACAGGTCAGCTGGTGGCCGCGGCGGAGCAGCTCCGCGCGGGCGCTCGACCCCACGTTGCCAAAGGCCCCTGTCAAGAGCACTCTCATGCGTTCACCTCACGCTGTATGCCCTGGGCCCCGGCGGAGGGATACTCCAAACCGGTGACGAGCAAACGTATCGACTCTTCCGCGACGCGCGCCCAGTCGTCCGCGTCGGGATCCAGAAGGCCCTGCAGGATGTGGCCCACCGCAACGGACACCAGGGTCTGGGCCAGGACGTCCGCATCGACGGGCCGCAGCGCCCCCTGGGCGATGCCACGGGTCACGAGGTCGCGAAAGTAGTCCCGGTAGAGGCGAAAGGGCGCCACGGTCTGGCGCCAGATTTCCGGGTCCAGCCTGGCCTGCGACCAAAAGTCGAGCACCAGGGGCAGCTGCCCGCGGGCTTGCTCAAAGACCTGGCTGAGGATGGCGGCCATGCGGCGCAGCGCGTCGGGCACCGAGGCGCTCTCGGCGTCGATGGCGCGGAGCTGGCTTTCCAGCGCGTGCAGCCAGTTGCCGAGTAGCTCCGTGAACAGGCTCTGCTTGGAGGCAAAGTGGTGGTAAAAGGCACCCTTGCTGACGCCGGCCTCCTGGCAGATGCGGGCGACGCTGGTCTCGTGGTATCCGTAGCGCCCAAAGCAGGCCAGGGCAGCGTGAAGCAGGTGAGAGCGCGTCTCGACGGCGCGGGGCTGGATCTGCATGGCACCCCTCCGGGAACATACCGACCGGTCGGTATGATGATATCACAGAACCGCGCGCAGCGCAAGCCAGGATGGCCCGCAAGTTGGCACGCTCTGCCCCTGAGCGGTACGCGCGCCCCGCACCGCCGCTGGCAGAACCCTTGACGCTGCCGGAAACGCCGTCTATAATCCCCTAAAACCGATAAGGAACGGGCTAACTGCGCGCAGGGCGACCAGGAGCGAAGCGACCGATGGGGAGGAAGACAGTGGGCGCGGAAGGGTACGCACCGGTCACGGTTCGGGTGGACGCTGGCGAGTGGCTCGGGCCTCTGCCACATAACTGGAACTATATCGGCTATGACGAGTGCAACTATACCTACACGCCCGAGGGGCAGGAGCTGCTCGCGGAGTTCGATGCCTTCCAGGAAAAGCCCTACTATGTGCGGGTGCACCACCTCCTGTGTACTGGCAACTGCCACAGCACCTACAAGTGGGGTTCGACGAACGCCTACCTCGAGGACGAACTCGGAACCCCACGCTACGACTGGACCTACGTGGACCTGATCCTCGACACGATCCTCGCCCACGGCTGCAAACCGTTTGTGGAGCTGGGCTTCATGCCCAAGGACCTGGCCGACCCGGCCCGCTACGATCCCTCCATCGATCGCGGGCTGCGCGCCTACCGGGAGTACGGCTGGGCTTGCCCGCCCAAGGACTATGGCCGGTGGCAGGAGCTCGTCTATCGCCTGGTGCGCCACGCTGTCGAACGCTACGGTGAGGACGAGGTCGCCAGCTGGTACTGGGAGCTGTGGAACGAGCCCGACATCCACTATTGGCGGGGAACCGTCGACCAGTTCCTGCGCCTGTACGACCACACCGCGGCCGGGGTGAAGGCGGCCCTGCCGCAGGCCAGGGTCGGCGGACCCTCCGTCACTGATCCGGCCTATGGGCGCAGGTCCGCCGAGTACCTGGAGGCCTTCCTGGCGCACTGCACCAAGGGCACCAACGCCAGCACCGGCGGACGGGGGGCGCCGCTGGACTTTGTCACGTTTCACCTCAAGGGCGGGGGCTACGGCCCTGACCCCCTCCATCGCCCGCAAAAGCCCCCGTCGGTGCGCAAGATGCTGCAGGGCGCCCAGGTCGCCCACGAGATCATCGCCCAGCACGGGCTCACCGGGCTGGAGTGCGTCGTATCCGAGTGCGATCCGGATGGCTGGGCGGCCGGCGGCGCGTGGGACAACGCCGCCCTGAACTTTCGCAACACCGAGTACTACCCAAGCTTTGTAGCCACGGCCTTCCACAAGCTGACGGCGTTCGCCCTGGAGCGCGCCTGGGATCTGCGCCTCCTGAGTTGGGCGTTTCTCTTCGTCGGTGAGAGGTGCTTTGAGGGGACGCGCGCCTTCTCTACCCAGGGGATCGACAAGCCGATCCTGAACCTGCTGCGCATGTACGCCCGCCTGGGGGACCGCCAGGTGCGCCTGGTCAGCTCGGCGGCCAAGGACCCGCTCGCCTATGCCGATCCGTGGGGGAGCGAGGAGGATGCGGACGTCTCAGGCCTGGCGGCGCTGGCCGGTGGGAAGAGCCTTCAGGTGCTGATCTACCATCACCATGATGACTGGGCCCGTACGGGTGGGCGCGACGTGACGGTTGAGGTGCAGCACCTGCCCTTCGCTAGCGGCGAGGTGATGCTGCGGCACTATCGGATTGACGGGGCGCACTCGAACGCCTACGCCGAGTGGGTGCGGCAGGGGCGCCCGATGTACCCGAGCGGCAGCCAGCGCCAGGCGCTGCGGACGCGTGCCGGGCTAGAACTGGTCGAGGCGCCTCGCTCGCTCACGGTGGCCGATGGCCGGGTGACGCTGCAGTTCACGTTGCCGCTGCACGGTATCTCGCTCCTGGAGATCTCTTCGCAGGGATGAGGAGCCGGCGGCCACCGGTCGCGACCTGCCTGCCAGCCCCTAGCCGATGTCGTCAGCCGGCCGGAGGGCAGGCTGGGCCAGCGCCCTCGCCCACCGGGGGGGCGGGTACCGTAGCGTCCAGGCCGAGCGCTGTGAGCGTCTCTTTCGTGGGGAGCCCCGTCAACGGGTCCCAGCCGCGCAACGCATAGAAATGCCGGACGAGGTCCTCGAGGAGGGCCGGGTCGGCGCTGCGCCGCTCGCCGAGGAGCGGGTTGGGCTTTTCCTCGAGCGTCGCGCAGAAAAAGTCCATCACGTGTTGCTCATCCTCGCGGGTGCGGCCCAGGTCGCGGGCCTGCTGGGCCCGCTCGAGCGCCAGCGTGCGATCGGCGATGCGGTCCAGGTCGGCCGTGGTCAGCTCCCACCCGGTGACCAGGCGGAGCAGCTCCGCCTCGCAGTCGGGCCCGGCCACGCCCAGGACGCGCGGCATGCCGTCCTCCGTCAGCGAGGTAAAGAGCCGCGGGAAGACCCGATCGCACACGATCAGGCTGTCTTTCAGTACGGAGCGCCTGAGGCTAAAGATGGCTGCCTCGGCCTTACCCTCCCCGTCGGAGAGGGGGTCCATGGCGGCCGGGCCCCCAAAGTAACGCTCGCCCAGGGCCTGCAGCCCCTCCCAGGAGATGACCTTCTGGGTGAAGGGGCTGGCGTTGGTCATGTTCTGCGCATAGCCGTGCGCGCCGCCCATCGGGTCACGCGTGTCGCTGATCCACATCAGCGCGCTGACCAGCCAGAATGGGTAGTTGATGGTGTTGCCGCGTGGGCCGCGGCCGTCCCAGTGGTTGGCGTAGCCCCAGCCCGTGTACAGCTGGCGTGCGTCCGCGGGCATCAACCCGGTGCAGGCGATGGCCCGGCGGCCACCGTCGGCGACCACCTCGGCGAGGGGGCCGCTCCGCGTGGCGATGGCTGCGAGCACGTCGTACCAGAAGCGTGGATCGGCGGGATCCACGGCGCGGCCACCGATCTCGGCGAGGAGGCCGTCCCGCTGGCACATGGCCAGCCAGGCGTAGAGCCCCTTGAGCACGTCCCAGTGGTTGATGCCCCAGTCGTTGGCCAGCATGTTCAGCTCGAACCCCGCGTCAAAACCGAGGTTCCAGAGGCCGTCCCGTGAACCGCCATAGCGGAAGGAGGCACACTGGGCCACGCCGGCATAGTCGCGGTCCGGGTGGACGGTGCCGCGGACGCCCTCGTAGCGCGTGGCGCACGGGAACAGGCAACCGCGGCCGCAGGGCGCGCGGCGCCCGGGCGGTCGGCCGGACAGCCCTTGCAGGCGCGAGCGCTTCTCGCGGTCGGCAACGTACTCCTGGGCCATCGCCCGGAGGAACGCGCGGCACTCTTCCGGATGGGCCATCGGCGTGCGCCGCTCGCCGATGGCAACGACGGCCTTGAGGTTCTTGGATCCCATCACGGCGCCAAAGCCGCCCTGGCCGGCTGCCGAGCCCTAGTTGCCGCCAATCGAGGCGATGCGAGACAGGTTCTCTCCGGCCTGGCCGATGGCGGCCACCTGGGCCTTGGCGCCATGCCGCCCCTGCAGTGCCGCCTGGGTGGCCATGATCCCGAGCCCCCACAGCCCTTCAGCGTCTTCGATCGACGCGCCCTGTGCGGTGATGCACAGGTAGACGGGGCGCGCCGCCCGCCCGATGACCACCACGCCGTCATAACCGGCGGCCTTCAGCTGGTGCCCCAGGTCACCGCCCATGCTCGAGCGCGAGAACCAAGGCTTTGGGTAACACTGGGGAGACAAAGCGCAGACCGTGATGCGCCCCGCCGAGGGCGCCATGCTGCCGGCCAGGGGGCCGCTAAGGAGCATCAGGGGATTGCCCGGATCGAACGCATCCATGCCCGGCCGCACGAGGTCCCAAGCTAGGGCGGCCCCAAGGCTGCGCCCGCCCAGCGCCTGCGCGGCATAGTCGGAGGTTGGGATGCAGCGCGCCTCACCCCTGTCGAGGTCGGCTAGCAGAATGCGGCCCGCCCATCCCGGTGCACCTTCCATGCCGTTCTCTCTCCTGTAGCGCGATCGCGCCAGCCGCCCGACGCTCGGGCAGGTTACGCGACTGGGGCGGAGGATATCCGAACGCTCCTGGGCCGGCAAGCACACCTGCGCGAACCCGGCTGGCCGGTGGCGGTTGTGCAGCGCGGGCCATGCGGGTACAATCGCGCGGTCTCGGCGTGCCGAGGAGCGGCGCGCCACGACCGACGAACATGCGGAGGAGAGATAGCATGGCCAAGATCGCACGCGTGAGGACCGCCGAGGGCGCCGTTGTATACGGCGTGCTGGAGGGTGAGGGCACCCTGCGACTTGTCGAGGGCTGCATCTACGACGGCTGCCGCCCCACCGATGTGGCCGTGCCACTCGCCGAGTGCCGCCTGCTGGCGCCCGTGGTCCCGCCCAATATCCTGGCCATCGGCCTGAACTACCGCGCCCATGCCCAGGAAAGTGGCCACAGCCTGCCCGAGCGCCCCGTTCTGTTCATGAAGGCGACCACCGCCTTGGCCGGCCCCGGCGACGACATCGTGCTGCCCAGGGTGGCGGCCGATGAGGTCGACTATGAGTGCGAGCTGGCCATCGTCATCGGCCGGGCCGCGCGCCACGTCGGGGTCGACGACGCGCTCGACTATGTGCTGGGCTACACCTGCGCCAACGACGTCAGCGCGCGCGACGTGCAGCTCCGCCACGACTCCCAGTGGGTTCGGGGCAAGTCGTTCGACACGTTTGCCCCTCTGGGCCCCTGGATCGAGACCGATCTTGACCCCACTAACGCCCGCATCCGCACCCGCCTGAACGGCCGGGTCATGCAGGATTCGAACACCAGCGACCTCATCTTTTCCTGCGCGCAGTTGGTATCCTACCTGTCCGACAACATGACCCTGCTCCCCGGCACCGTGATCATGACGGGCACGCCGTCGGGCGTGGGCTTTGCCCGCCGGCCGGCGGTGTTCCTGCGGCCTGGGGACGTCGTCGAGATCGACATCGAGGGGATCGGCGTCCTGAGGAACTCGGTCGTCGCCGAGGGCTAGAAGGGCCGGCGCAGAGAGCACACACCGGGGGACGGGCAACAGCCCGTCCCCCGGTGTCGATCAGGGCGATCCGCAGACCGTCACCCCGGGGGCGGCTGCGCGCGACCAAGTGCGCCAGTGGCACGCGCGATGGCCCATGCCACTGCTCCCAGCAGTACGATCCATACCATCGCCACGATGGCTACCCCCAGCCAGCGTGAGGCGCCGCCCGGCTCGCGCGCCGCGGCAGCGCGACGCGCCTCCGCCAGGACGTCCGGCGGGATCAGCCGCAGCGCCACCCAGATGCCCAGCGGCACCAGCAAGAGATCGTCGAGGTACCCAATCACCGGGATAAAGTCGGGGATCAGGTCGATCGGGCTGACGGCGTAGGCGACCACCAAAAGCGCCCAGGCCTTGCCGTACCAGGGCGTGCGCCGGTCACGATAGGCCACGGCCAGCGCATAGGTCTCTCTTTCGAGGGCCACGGCGCGCTCGCGCAGCCGGGCCATGGCCGATGACATGGCGCTCCTCACCGTTGCAGCCGCCCCTAGCGCTTGGCGCCCGGCTCTGCGATGGCCGGCAGCGCGCTGAACTCGGGCACGTCGGCCACGAACACCTGCCCATACGCGGGCGCATCGCTGGTATACACGACCTGCTTGCCGTCGGAGCGGAAGCGCGGATGGACGTGGAACATCTGGTCGCGCTTGCTGCAGCGGTGCACAGAGAGGGCCCGCGGGCCCTCAAAGGCCTCCCCGTTCCACTTCCACAGGCGGATCTCTTGGCCGCCATCGCCGACGATCATGGAAAAGTCGTTGGAGTGGATGTGGCCAGTCTCAAACGGGAAGGCCACCTCGACGAGGTCCTCGTTATCATAGCGCACGCGGCCGAACACCTTGGTGCCGTCGGGCTTGATGCCGTGGTAGCCGACGTGGATGCCATCCATGTACCAGTACTCGTGCCCGACGCGCTCCTGCTCCACCATGCGGGGGCGAATCTTCCAGGCCTTGCCGGTGGCGGTGTCCAGCCCCCAGATGCGATGGTCCACCAGGTGCCAGGGCCCCTCATGGCAGAAGGTCAGTAGGTTGGGCTGGGTGGGGGAGGTGTTCACGTGGTTGATCCAGGTGCGCTCCTCCCAGACGGTCTCGGCGGGGCCGCCAGCGGTGGGGATGCGCATCACGCGGCTGAGGGGGCGCGCTTCCCAGGTGGCCAGCATGTTCAAGCCCGTGCCGCTGTAGACCGAGCCGCCGTACGTATAGCGGCGCGCCACGTCGCAGGCGGCCTCCATCGAGGGGATCTCGTAGATGCCGACACACACGTGCTCGCCGTCGGAGGTGACGTTGACCATGTTGCGCTGGAAACCCTCGGGCATCTCCCAGAGGGAGGTCATCTCCAGGGAGTTCAGGTCGACGCCGACGATCTGGCGTCCGTAGCCAAAGTAGGCCTTCTCGTTGGCCTGATCGATGGAGACGCGCAGGAGATAGGTCGGGTAGGGGAGAGGCTGGGGAGCCAGGTCCGTGAGCTGGGTGATCTCACCTGTTTCCAGGTCGACGCTGCACAAGTTCGTGGCGTTGCCCCGGTCGGACCCGATCAGCATCTTGCGGTCGTTGTGGTAGTAGCCATAGTTGGTAAAGTAAAGGTGATTGCTGTTCGCGCGATACGAGGTCAGCTGCCGCACCCGTGCGCCGGTCAGCGAGTCGACATAATCAATCCATTCTGCCGGCCAGATCCGTCCCTTTGCCATGAGTGCACCTCCTGCTCTATTGCCCGCCGCGATGCCCTGCACGCACCGGGGGAGCGCGGGGTACCGCTGCGCCCCGCGCCGGCGCGAGCCAAGGCTCGGACCAGTGTATGCCGGGGCAGGTGGGGCGTCAACGACTCCGCCTCGCAGGCGCGGCGCGTTGACAGGGCACCCTCCCCGCGCCATAATCGCCCCAGCGTGAACGAGGGAGGCAACATGAAAGCGCTTGTGAACACCGCTCCATACGTCCTGGAAGTGCAAGACTGGCCGATACCCGCCTACGGGCCGGACGACGTGCTGATCCGCGTCAAGGCCTGCGGCATCTGCGGCTCTGACGTGAAGGGCTACTCTGGCAAGACGGGCCGCCGCCAACCCCCCATCATCATGGGGCACGAAGCCGCCGGCGTGGTGGAGGCCGTCGGGGAGCGCGTGGAGGGCTTCGCCCCGGGTGACCGCGTGGCTTTCGATTCCACCGTGTACTGCCTGCGCTGCCGCTACTGCCTGAGCGGCCACGTGAACCTGTGCGCCAACCGGCAGGTGGTGGGTGTTTCGGAGGGGACCTACCGCCGCCACGGGGCCATGGCCGAGTACGTCGTGGTGCCTTACTGGGTGGCCATCCACCTGCCTGACAACCTGAGCTACGAGCAGGCCGCCCTGATCGAGACGGTGTCGATCGGCGTGCACGCCGCCAACCGCACGCCGGTCGTCCTGAACGATACAGCGGTTGTGGTGGGCGCCGGCGGAGTGGGCCTGGTAGCCATGCAGGCCATCCGTCTGAAGGGGGCGGGCAAGGTGATCGTCACAGACCTGTCTGAGGCGCGCCTGGCCCTGGCCAAGGAGATGGGCGCCGACGTAACCATCCGGGCAGACGTCCCCGACCTGCTCGAGGCCCTGCGGGCGGAGACGGGCCCCGAGGGCGCTGACGTCGTGCTGGAGGCGGTGGGCGTCCAGCCCACTATCGACAATGCGCTCGCGATCACACGCAAGGGGGGCGTCCTCAGCCTGATCGGCAACGTCACCCCGCGCGTCTCGTTCGACCTGCAGAGCATCGTCAGCCGCGAGATAACCCTGTACGGGGTGTGTGCCTCCAACGGCGAGTATGCCGCCTGTGCCGACCTGATCGCCTCCGGGCGGATGAAGGTCGATGCCCTGATCAGCGACACGGCCCGCCTCGAGGATGGCCAGGCAGTGTTCGATCGGCTGTACCGGGGCGTGGAGGACAACATCCGCACGCTCTTTGTGTTCGACTGAGCTGCCCAGCGGCTGGACTGGTACCCATCGGGGGCGGCGCGCGCCGCCCCCGATGGCGTTCTCAGCGAGGCGCCGGCTCGTCAGCGAAGCGCAGGCTCGTCAGCGAGGCGCCGGCTCCTCGACGGGGGCAGGCGCGTAGGCGCGCAGCAGCGTGCAGGGGCCGTCTACAGCGCGGAGCGCGAACTGGCCCAGCGCCGCAGGGAGCAGCGCCCAGCCGATGGCCCGCAACCCCACCGGGCCCCCGGGCCAGCCGGCGCCTGCGGGGTCTTCCACCCTGGCCTGGCCCTCCACGGCCCCCCAGATCTCAAAGGACGCGCCGTCACATTCGCCCCGGAACGTGGCCCCGCCGTCCAGTATGACGCGCTCGACGGCAAACTGCACGCAGGAGGCCAACCTCTCGACGCGCACCCCGGCCTCCTGCCGGATCACCTGTGGCTGGGCCACGCCAGGGGGAGTCCCGTCGAAGGCGATCACCTCCAGCGCCTTGGCCGCATGCAGCGAGCGAGGCCGCCCGCTCGGGCCGGGACGGTCCCAGTCATACACCCGATAGGTGACGTCCGAGCTCTCCTGGATCTCGGCGACCACGAGGCCGCTCAACAGCGCATGCACCGTCCCGGAGGGGATGCAGACCGCGTCTCCGGGGCGCACGATGATGCGTCGCAATGTCTTGGCAAGCTCTCCTGCGGCGATGGCGCGCGCCAGGTCGTCACGCGTGATGCCCGGACGCAGTCCGTAGATGATCTCGGCGCCGGGCCCGGCGTGGAGGACGTACCACATCTCTGTCTTGCCGAGGTCCCCTTCGTTGGCCAGTGCGTAACGGTCATCGGGATGGACCTGCACCGACAGGTCGAGGTTGGCGTCCAGCAGCTTGACCAGGAGGGGAAAGCGCCCGCGCGCCAGGGTGCCCTGTGCGTTGCGGCCGACCAGGTCCTTGCCGAGACGCGCGAGGACCTCCGGGAGCGAGAGCCCCGCCAGCGGCCCGTGGGCGACGCGCGTCGGCGTAGTGTGGTGCCCCGAGATCTCCCAGCTCTCAGCGACAATGCCCGGCGGGAGGTTGCGGCCAAAGAGCTGTTCCAGGCGGCGCCCGCCCCACATATAGTCGCGGAAAACAGGCTCAAACGTGAGCGGATAGAGACCCGGGCCTGACACGGTGGCACACCCCTCGCTGCGCAGTATCTGATGGTCACATCGAGGGAGTGTAGCAGGGCTCCGCCCGGAGGGCAACACGCAGAGGCCGGCGGCGCACGGGCCAGCGCGGCGGGCCCGGTTGACACGCGACCGTCCATACGGCACACTGGCCAGCGTTAGGCTGCTGCTAGCGATTGCATGCAAAGGAGACACAGGATGCTGTACCGACCGTTTGGTAAGCTAGGCTGGCCCGTGTCGGCCATCGGTTTGGGGACCTGGAACATTGGCCGTCAGTGGGGCGAGGTCGACGAGAGCACCGCCTGGGCCACCGTGCGGACCGCCTACGAGAGCGGCGTGAACCTGATCGATACGGCCGAGTCATACGGGGTGCCCAACGGCCTGTCGGAGATGCGCCTGGGCCGCGCCCTGGCCGGCATCCGCCACAACGTCTACCTGGTCAGCAAGATCGGCCACTGGGGCCAGCGCACGGGCCAGGGCGTCCCCAAGACCACGGCCGACATGATCCGCCTGTGTGGGCACGCCATTCTAGGGCGCCTGCGGACGGACTGGGTCGACGTGCTCCTCTGCCACGAGTCAGACCTCGAGGACCCCACGGTGTATCTGCAGGGCTTCCAGGAGCTGGTGGATGAGGGCGTCCTGCGTGCCTACGGCATTTCCACGAACAGCCTCGAGGTGCTCAAGCGCTTCAACCGCGAGGGCACCTGCAGCGTGCTGGAACTGGACTACTCGCTCCTGAACCTGGAGCCCGAGAAGGACATCCTGCCCTACTGCCAGGAGCACGGCATTGCCGTCCTGGTGCGCGGGCCGCTCCACAGGGGCATGTTGAGCGGCAAGTACGATACCTCGACAACCTTTGACGACCAGGTGCGCTCGGTCTGGAACCCGGGCCAGCCCGGCCGGGCGGCGTTCGAGCGCGAGGCAGCCACGGTGGACCGTCTGCGCCAGGGCCTGCAGGCCGGTGAGGAGATGATCACCGCGGCGCTGCGCTATGTGATCTCCCATCCGGTAGCACCGGTGGCGATCCCGGGGGCCAAGTCTCCGCTACAGGCGGCCATGAACGCTGCTGCCGGCGACAGGGCCCTGACCCCTGACGAGACCGCTGCGCTGCGCGCCCTGCTGGGCTAGGCGCGCGCCCCGGCTTCGCCACAGCGCTGACCAGGCCAACACAGGAAGGAGCCTGCTCCACGGAGCAGGCTCCTTCCTCGTCATGTGACGGCGGACGGTGGAACTAGATCTCCTGCGGCTCGACCTCTTCGAGCGGCTTGTAGTTGCCAAAGGTGACCTGCGGCCCGCCGGACGGGGCCGCCCAGCGCACGGCGTTGGTGATGACCTTCTGCACTTCATCCTGGTAGTAGATGGGCAGCGTCTCGTGGCCGGGGCGGAAGTAGAAGATCTTGCCCGCGCCGCGGTGGAAGCAGCACCCGCTGCGGAAGACCTCGCCCCCCTGGAACCAGGAGATGAAGACGAGTTGGTCCGGCTGGGGGATGTCAAACCGCTCGCCGTACATCTCGACGTGCGGGATCTCAAAGTACTCCGGCAGGCCCGCGGCGATCGGGTGCCCGGGATCGACGACCCAGATGCGCTCGCGCTCGCCGATCTCGCGCCACTTGAGGTTGCAGGTGGTGCCCATCATCCGCTTGAAGATCTTGGAAAAGTGCCCCGAGTGTAGGACGATCAGGCCCATCCCCTCGAGGATGCGGGCCTGCACCCGGTCCACGATGGCGTCCTGAACGTCACCGTGGGCCATGTGTCCCCACCAGATCAGCACATCGGTCTCCGCCAGGACTTGCTCGGTGAGGCCGTGCTCCGGCTCATCAAGGGTGGCCGTGCGCAGCACCATGTCCTTGTTCACGCCGAGGAACTTGGCGATCTGGCCGTGGAGCCCTTGCGGGTACGCCTTGGCCACCTTGTCATGGATCT